>CANOBT010000293.1 GCA_947564305.1 uncultured Lachnospiraceae bacterium
TTGAGTAAAATTGATGGTAAATTAGTGTCAAGTATTTTTAGACAAATCATTCTTTTTTCCCTTTTACCAATGCGATTTCCAGCAGTTCCTCTGCAACCTGAAAAGATCTGATCCGCATCAGATTATCCCATGCATCTTCCCTTCCAAGTAAATTCATTCCGCCATGCCATACAAGTTCATCGTCTATAACAGCAAAGTGTTCCGCCACTTCATCCCTTACAATGACATAAATGCCGTTTTCCCGCATTTCTTTCATCAACCCCTGATAGAACTCCGGGCTGCCATAAGATATATTCTGCGGCTCTGTTGTAATAACTGTTACCGATACCCCGGCTTCCTGCCTTGGTTTTACAAGATAGATAAACCGCGCCACCTTATCCTGTGTAAGTTCTGGACTGGATACGATGATTTTCTTCCCTGCCTCCACAATATCCCTCTCAAATATATCCATATAATTCCCGGAATCATAGATGGAATTGACTGACTGTTTCGTAAGAATATTGTTTGTTATCACCTGAAACCCTGTTCGCTTATAAGTACGCAGTCTCTTTGCATACATATTGTCTAAAATACGGATATGGGAATCTATATAGTCATACACAATAACCTCTTCTTTTCCTGTATAGTCACGATTTAACCTTCCAATGTACTGCTCAAGCCTGCCTGAAAAAGATACCGGCGCTGCCAACATCAATGTATCCAGCCTCGGATAATCAAACCCCTCTCCAATCTTCTGCCCCGTTGCTACCAAAATCAGACTTTTGTTACCTGGCACCTCTTTTAACCTTCTTCTCACATCCAAATTTTCTTTATCACTGTTATCACCATATAAGAGAAATACATAATCTGCGTCTTTCTGTAAATGATCATACAGATATTTTGCCTGCTCCTTATATTTTGTCAGAATGACAGGCGTTCTTCCTTCTTTTACGCATTTTCTCGTATCATCAAGAATCATATCATTCCTTGCAGCATTGGAGTTGATTAAAGAATATGCTCCATTGATGTCACCTTTGCTCTCTTCCGTATCAACCACCCTTGTATACCGTGGATATACATAATGTCCAATCCCCTGCTGCGCCGCCCGTTCTTTTGCAGTGTAGCTGTGTCTGACCGGCCCAATGAGCATATAAATAATCTTCTCCAATTCATCCCCTCTTTTCGGGGTTGCCGATACCCCATAAACATACCGGGCATTCACCTTCTTCATGACTTCAACAGACGTATTGGAACCGCAATGATGGCACTCATCCATCAGAACCATTCCATAGGAATTGATGAGCTCATTGAATTTCCCTTTACTGTAAATGGATCCCACCATAGCCACATCAATTAGACCTGTCAGGGTATTCTTACTGCCATGTAAAATACCGACAGCACTGTTCCTGCGCTTTTCCCTGCCGCCCTTCGTTTTATAAATCGGCGGCTCCTCGTCTATGTCCAAAAATTTATTTAATTCCTCCACCCACTGCTCCAGCAAATCTTTGCTGTGAAGCAGAATAAGCGTATTTACTTTCCTCTGGGCAATAAGATAACTGCATACTACTGTTTTTCCGAATGCAGTGGCCGCACTGAGAACGCCACAGTCAAATGCAAGTAAGCGCTGTGCCGCCAAATCCTGCTGTGTCTTCAAATCTCCCTTAAAAGAAACTCTAATCGGTCTTCCCTTTTCTCTATGGTCTGTCACCTCATATTCAATGCCAGCTTCTTTACAGGATGCAATCAGATTATCATACAGGCCCCTGGGAATGCAAATGTAGCCTTCCGTATCCTTTCCCATATACACAGCGCTGAAATTATAATAATTGGAATATCCAAGCCTTTTGTTCTTGTAAAACACAGGATTGTCAAAGGCGGCCATACTTCTGACCTGATTTTGTAACCGCGGCATTAAATTTAACGTATCTACATAAATACCGTCTCCAAGAATAATATGCATCTTCCCAACAACGTCTGATTTTACAAAACCATCTTTTTTCTTCCAAGGCTTTGGACGACTCCGGTCATTCAGAGAAACCGGCACACCAGCCTTTTCGGCAAGTTCTGTCTGCCATTTTGCCATATATTTTTCTATATCTTCTACCGAAAGCTTTTTCGTATGGTTCAATAAAATATCCCACTGATCCGGATAAGCATTCCAGTTTTTATCTACGAAAGCGCTGTTTCCATTTTTCAGTGCCTGTCCCTGTAATGGCAGTGCAATCAAATTTCCTATGCTGCTTGCAACATCCTGGGACGGATACATTCGGTCATAATAGTGAAACGATTTCAGATTGATGGAAGACGAGCCTTTATCAAGCAAAAGAAAGCCGAAATTCCTTGCCAAGGATGCCGCTATTGGTTTCCTGAAAAAAATCCATACATGCGCTCCTCTGCCGGATCTTGACCTTTCTACCAACGGCGATATCCCATTGCGTTCACAGATAAGCCTTAATGCATCAACTTCGTCATGCCATTCATCATCCGTATTGGCAAAATCTGCACTTTCGGCGCCTTTTTCATGATTATCAAAATCAAATACAAGAAACCGGCATGTGCCATCTGCAAGCAGTGGATATATGCCTAATACATCTGCGCCATCTTCCTTATATCCGAGAAGATGCTCCATAATTTTTTTCGGTTCGAGTTTTGTCCATTCCGTGTGCTCACAGGCTTCACAGTTGATTTTTTCACCACGCTGTTTCGGGCATATCCGATTGTTCCATCTATGATTGCACTGCGGAAAATACCCGCCTTTGGTTCCTCTCTTGGCATAAACATCCGTTCTTCCCCAAAACATTGCGAAATATTTATTTACCATATCTCCCGTAATATATTTAGATAGAATACGTCCACCCTGATCCGGATCATATTCCTCGGCAGTCTCAATTTTCTCTTCGAATACATGCTCCGGCTCATAAGCAATGTTTGCCTTGTCCAATTGCGCTTTCAATTTTCTGTTTTCATCCTGAAGGCTCCGAACCAATCTTCGAAGAGAATCCAGATTATATGCTTCTATATTCATTTATCCACCATATGCTCTGCTGTTATTTCATGTCTCACGTGCATTTTTAATGCTTGACGTTGTCTGCCCAAACCAATCCTCTCTAAATCCGTTCGTTATTCTTTTATTTAAACAATAGCTATCTCCGTTCTTGGAGCAAACTCTATATTCAATTTTTCTTTCAAATAGTATTTTAAAACAAACACTTCTATCTTACGCTCACTCCTTAACGAATCTAAATAATAACGTGTATAGTCATTTCCGTTTTCAGGGGGAATAACTTTTAAGGTTCTTCTCTGATTTGCAATATCTTTAACCTCTTCATTGCTACGTAATTCATTCAAATTGATGTCCCAACAAACTATACTATGTATATTTTCAAAGGAATGATTAAAATTTTTATTCAAATAATTCTTAAATTCTACATAATACATTTTGGAGGTTTTTACGGGCATATTATCCTGCCCTTTGACAATGACATCTATTCCTGTATGTGTATCATAATCAATAATAGTAAAAGGGAAAAGTGATTCATCGTAGCTGCTTAATTGCATAAAAATTGAAAACACTCCATTTTCTTGTTGTGGCTCCACTAAATTAATTCCATTAAACTGAGCCACTTTTGCACGGTTTACTTTATCCATTCTACGTTTAAAATCTCTTTTTTCCTTTTCAACGGTATTATAAGCCCCTGCTTCTGATTCCAGCCATTCTAGTTCTCCCCAATCATCACTTTGAATAATGCCGTCATATATTTCTCTTACAGCTTCTCGTAAATCTTGTTGTATCTCTGATGGTGTATTTTCAAAAGAACCTCTATTAGCAGTCAATCGTAGTCCTTGGCAATTTATAAATGCATGTAATTTTGTATATTCTGTTCCTTTTGAAGTAATCCACTCATTTACACGCTTTATCGGCATAAAATCTTTACAAACCCAAATTCCATACCTGTCTTGTATTGTGTATGACCCTTCGGGCGCAGTATATCCACTACGCCGAATCATAGGATTATATTCATATTTTACTTTCGTTCCCTCAACATAAAAAACCGCCTGATATTTTATTTCAGGAAGATTCTTCAAGCTCCCTGTTTTTACAATCTTCTTGCAATACCATTTAGGCGCATCTACCATATGTTCATCAAATAATTCGGCAACCTTTTTACTTTCATTAGGAAAAACATGTCCATAGCTCAATTCCTCAAAATCATCTTGATCCACACCCTTAAACTTTAATTTTACATCCTTGTTTTTCTCAATACCAAATGCAGCTTCAACTGATCCCATTTTCGTAAACCAAAGGATATAATCTTTTAATTGCTCGTGAGTAAATTTATCTCTGCGATCATTATTATATCCATATATGCAAATTTTTGTTCCTGATCTTTCACCTTCCACTTGCTCAACCTCAACATCTACCTGTGGTATATGCTGATTAAATAATTCCCGTTTGGGTTGTTTCATAACTGCATGATATCTTATTTCATTTTTTATAGTGATTACATCTATTTTTCTGCTGTTAAAATATACTTTTGTTCCGTGCCCTTTTTCACCAATTGCATCAGCATCATACCGATTTAACGAGTTCCCCAAATCAAAAAAAGATTTCAGCCCTTCCTTATCCATTCCTTTTCCATCATCAGCTATCTCAATCTTTAAAATTCTCTCTCCACATTCTAAAACAACGCTAAAATCAATAACAACATTTTTTGCCTGTGCATCAAATGCATTGCTAATAGCTTCTCTTACCAGATCCAATGAATTAGAAAAATCTTGGGATATTTCTATAAATTCTTGAGCACTATTTACCTCCGGATTTATCGTAAACGAATTCTCCTTCATACCAGCATATCTCCTTCTTCTGTATATCATTCTGTATTTTGATTAAATATGTATATATGTTAAGATTTATTTTACTACAAATTCTTCCTTCCGTCATCACCTATAAAAAGACATTCCCCATTCTTCCTTGTTAAGTGCAATATTACTAAATATTATATTCTCAAATAAATTAGGGAAACAGCCCACCTTGCCATTTCCCCAGTTTTAATCTTAATGATAATATCTACACTTTTTACACTGTCTGAAACTCTGCAAGCAGCTCTACCTCTGCAATATTAAGCCCAGAATATTTTGCAATCTTATCAATCGGTAACTCTCCATCCTGCAACATTCTAAGAGCAGTTTCCTTTTTAGCTTGGTTCCTGCCTTCATCTTTTCCTCTGTTCAAAATCGTCCTCGCTTCTGTCTCAAGTAACGCTCCACTCATCATTCCACCTATTCCTTTCTGCACATTCTCATACTTCTGTGCAATTTCTCTGATCACATCACCAGAAAGTTCTATAATAGTACGTTT
>CANOBT010000294.1 GCA_947564305.1 uncultured Lachnospiraceae bacterium
GGTTTTTCTGCCAATATAAGCCGTATTCTTGGATGCCTGTCAAAAATTTCCTGCACTTCTTCATCAATTTTATCTTTCCAGCCATGGAAACATTCATAAAGAAAATAATATTCTAATTCTTCCTGGGTACAAAAGTTACGGATTTCATAAAACGAAATGATAGTAAAAAAATATTTCCCATCATATACCGCAAAAGCGAATTCATATTTTTCCAAAAAATTATATTGCCCATAAAATTGAATAAAAAAATCTAATTGAACATCTCTAAGCTGTATGACCTTTGTCTCTAACTCAATTAATTTAGTCCATGAGTTTATTTTATTTTTAACACAATTTTCTTTTCTTAGCATCCTCTCCATATATTTCCTTTCATTAAGAGCTACAATTCATCGCGGGATTTTTGCGTCCTCTAGTTCCTCAATCTATCCTGCTTTAACATCAATATCTGGTTTTTCACTCTGCTCTACTTCCATCCCCTCATCTTCTTTACCTTGTTCTGCTTTCATATCCTCATCTTCTTTCTTACCTTGTTCTGCTTCCACACCTGCATCTTCTTCCTTACCTTGTTCTGTCTTCACTTCCTGTTCGGAGTTTTCTTTCTGCTCCTCTTTTTTACCGGAATCTAACTCTTCCTGTTGCCCTGCCTCTCTCCTAAACACTGGCAGTCCTGGCAAAAGCGCCATATCCTCATCTTCTATGGATTCCTGCTGTTTTTGTTCTTCTTGTACCACATCTTCTTCAATATTTTCAATTTCATAATCAAACGAAATCTGTACTTCTCCATCCTCCCAGACAAGCTCCGGATTGGAATTTAACGTCCCTGTAAAATAGAATGAACCTGTACTGCCGTCGCTTGGCCCTGCAAAACTACCGTTTTCATCATATTTCGATGCCTTTAAGAACAAAACGTACTTATCCGAAATTCCTTCCAATACATTCAATACCCTTTCCGTTTTTTCAACTTCATTCTTCCACACGACATCTACGTTCAACTTTTTTATATGTGAATGGTGATCTGAAACCTTCTCTTCTGAAAATTCATACACATCCTCTGTTGAGCGATAATATACTTCTATATTTTTTATTTTAATAGCAACATCTGTGTTCCCATAATTTTCAACTTTAAAATCATCCGAAAAAATCTGCCCTCTACCACTTAGATTATCGGGATCTAAAAAGGCCTTCGTACCTGTCGGAAATGCTACATTATATATACATGATTCTTCCGCTTCGTTTGTTATGTCATCTTCTTCGGTTTTTTCATCTTTTTCAGATTTTTCAGTCTCTTCACCATTTACAGCTTGTTCAGTTTCCGGCGCTTCTTTTTTCTCAGCAACTTCATCCACTGCATTGTTTTTTTCCGATGATGGGGTTTTTTCTTCTTTATCCAGACCTTTTGCCTCACCATCTTCTTTTATATCTTCTATATCTTCTGCAGCTTTTACGACCGTACAGTTTGAAAACACGTTATCAACATCAGTAATTCCATTTTTCCAATATTCCCCATTCAATTTGTTTATACAGCAAAATAGAATAACTATTAAAAATGACGCCATCTTCCTCTGCATTCTAACACTCTCCCTAAATACACTTCCAGCTACTTTGAATCATCCTGTCTTACAAAGAAATAATCCTCTGCCATGGATATTCTCCTATACCAGACACACAACTTTATAAAACTTTATAAAATTTAAACTCCAACCCGCCTTTTCAGGTGAGTTGGAGCGCAGGTGTGGCAGAAACACCCCTTTTTCTACATTATTTTACTGTCAATGTTGATATAACGATACGACCGTCAGATAACGCAATCACAAGATCCTGCTTATTATCTTTATAGTCTTCGCCAGTTAAAAAGTCTAAACCGCCGTCCGTCTTTGGAATCTTGATTACAGCTTTACCTGCAGTAGAATAATCCACACTATATGCACCATCTTCCCAGATATAATCTCCGTAAAGTCCAGCCCCATCATTATGAAGGCCAATGGCTGATACGGTAGCTTCTCCAATGTTTGGAACCTCAATAGACACATCTGCAGCGCTGGTTCCTGATGTAAATTCTGGAGCCGTAGCAATCTTTGGTGTCGTAATTGAGCGAGCCTTGCTTGCCCTTACCTCGTATGTGATATTTACTGCGATATCATCCTTTTTCCAATCTGCGTTTGCGTTTGCAACACCTGTAACTGCAAAGGAACCTACCGCTGCTTTTACCTTAGTCGGATCGGATGTAAACTTTGTTGCAGGTGCTGTTGCGGAAGTATCTCCAGTTGGAGCAGCAATATCTACGGAAAGCAATGAACCATATTTTGTAATCGGCACACTGTCAACAGGTGTTGTATAAACTGCCGGTGTCTTTGTTGTAAACTGTGCAAAATTAAGCTTTTTATTTGCATCAAAAGCCAAAGTCTCACCCGCCTTGGCGTCTATAGCTGCCGGTGTTTGAGCAGTCGTAAGATTCAGGTTAATTTTCTTACTGGTCGAATTCGCATTTTCAGTAAATGTATTATACTCCGTGATAACATCACTCGCCTTAGACGTGATCGTCGCCTTAACCGTAGCATTTACTGGAATACCAATGTCTTTCTCGGCATCTACGGATGCGTTCCAGATATCAATGCTTTCTGATGCAACTGAAAACTTCTTTACATCTGTAGCAGTGCTGTCGGCAAACGGGTTAACCTCGATATTAGCCGCCAGCGGGACCTGAATCGTCAGAGCCGGTGAGTAAACATCAAAAGATGTGTCAAGTGTGCCGCTTGGCTCCGATGCCAATGCAGATGCCGGAGCAAACATTGTCATTGTCAAAGCAACCGCCGTTGCCTTCGTCAATTTAGATTTCATAATGCGTTATACCTCCTATTAATTTAATTTCTGATTTATGTATATCACGAGTGATGCAGTAATATCTGCCATCTTACCACATCCACCCATGGACATACCCATAATATTGATGAAAAAATTCTTATCCTACTCTTTCACCACCATGAGACTTACGGTAAATGATACAGCACCAAGTTCTTTGTCGGGGTCTTCATCATCTAATATGTGATAAGTACATACAGCGTCATGTACTCCATCCGGCAGCACTTGGTTTAACTCCAGCTTCTCCAATTTTTTTCCAACCGGCAGAACCGGCGAACTATAAAGCAACGTCTGTTCTTCATTATCAAGGTATACCTCGAAATAGCACTCATAACTATTACTTACAGAATTCCCAATCTGGGCATTAGTAGAAACTGCGCTTCCGGAAGGAAACGTCCAAATCATATTCATGTCAGTTGTAAAAGTCGCATTCGCGGCTTTATCATCCTTGTCGCCGACTACAAGCCCTTCCGAAACATTTCTCTCTGTCTTTTCCTCAGACTTGGTTAATAGAAAATAGATTACAGCGCCCAAAGCAACAACTATCAAGAATAAAATTATAATAAGTATTTTTTTCCACTTTGAATTGTCCTTTTCCTTTTTTTCCATTTTTCTCTCCTTATTAGTAAGCTATTGTCATCGTTTTTACTTAAATAAAATACATAAACCTTCTCTGATATCATTACTGATTTTAATAAGGCATATTGGTCACTCTCCTAAGAGAATGATGCGAATCTCTTCGCTTCGCTCCTCGCTACATCATGACGTATTATCTGAGCTTATCCGATACGAACAGTTCTGCATTCTCTGTCCTACATTTACACATTCCATCTGCACTCATCCATCCTCATGTTCACAAGGTCCTGGCATATCCAATCCGCAGACTCCAAGGAATCCCCCTTTTACCCGCCTTCTAATGCCGTTTTAATATGTATTGATGCATTACCTCTAACCCAATACACTTCTTTTTATATAGCAGGCTTATCCTGCCTTATCATGAACCTACCTCTTAGTCCTTTGGAACCATCCGGCTCCTTTCGGTAAAACCTCGGCTCATCACCGCTGCTTATCTAAATGGCTGTTCTTATGATCTTGTTTCCTATTCTGACAAATTAGAGCTGCCTCATAATCCGGCTAATATAGCACCCCATCACCCTGCCCTCGCTTCTTTACATTGCGGGCAGTATTGGTCTTTTCTTCTTCCTGATATCCGCAAGCTGAACAAGAGAACACTCCTGCTGTCTTCGTTCCAAGCACACCGCACATACTGCACTCGTTACTAATATTCTTTCCAAGTACTTCCAGAATCTCAATTGACTGTTCTTTACATTTCTGTTCCAAACGCTTCCTTATATATCCTCTCTGCCATTGAGCAATGGAATAGTTAATCTTCTTATTGTGTCCACCGGCCTGCGGCTTTGGTAGTTTCACAACATAGATAACCTTAGGCTTTTCCTCTGCAAGAAAATAATTCAATTCGTGGTTAATATAACTATGAAGTCCTTCTTCTAACCGCCGCTTCTTTGCACAATATTTCTTACGTCCCGGATTATCTCCCTTATTTCTTCTATAACTACTTGCCTGCTCCCTCACCCAATCCGAATATCCGGTCTGATATTTACCTAATTCCGTTCCATATCGATGCCCTTCGTCTGTTGTCAGCATTGTATTGAAACCAACCGCCACCCCCACCTGATTTACATAATCCATATGACGTCGGACTGCAACATTTACCGGAACCTTGAGTTCAATGCGATTCTCCTTGGGATATAATTTCATTCGCAGCTGGCACTGATATTGGTTATTGTCTGTCAGCGGTATAAAAATCCGTTTACGCTTCTCTTTAATGGAAATATAGATTCCACCGTCGGCATAACGGTATGCTCGTTCCGCTATGGAAAATACATTCGCCGTGTCTGTATGAAGCTTTACATGATACTTTCGCACCTGTCTACATAAATATCGATGCATTTTTTCGCTATCCACTTCTCCAGCCAACTCACAGTATTGTCTGTTTACCTTTGCAGCCAACTCAATCGGCTTTTGGTTCAATACTGCCTCAAATGCATTATTTACCTTTAATATGAAGCGAAGATAATGTTTTTCTTCTTCCTTGAAGCTTTCATTCTTATTCACCAGCTTTACAAGCTTCGTTTTTGTCCTTGTCCATTGACTCTTGATATCTGCCAGTGCGTCAAAGACTGCAAGATAGAAGTAAACAGCCGGCAATCCCAATGTTTCCCGGTATCCGCTTGCGGTCATCTCATTTTGCACGGTATATCCCGGATAAATCTTTGATAGGCTTCCTATCCCGCCAAACCTGTCATACACATAGTTTTTGACCTTCCTGTAATCCTCAGCGATATCCAGAAGCTTATGCATATCTGTATCGCTGACTGATTCTTTATTGTCACTAGCAATTATGTATTTATTTTTTAATATTTTAGCTTCATCAA
>CANOBT010000295.1 GCA_947564305.1 uncultured Lachnospiraceae bacterium
GTTGTAATGGAAGACTGCTTTGAATTTGAAGCTGACGATCTATCCGTTGAAGATGTCTGCCTTACGAAGTTTTTATGGATATTTTTTCAAGCGTCAGGTTATTTCCAAGAATCCCACGTTGCTTGTAGATATGCCTAAACTGCATGATAAAGCCATTATTCGTCTAGATACGGATGAAGTTGCCATGCTTCTGGATTATATTGAACATGGATGCAGCGAGCTTACCGGTCAACGCAAGGTATATTATGAAAAGACGAAGAATCGAGACTTTGCCATTATTATTTTACTGTTAGGGACTGGTATCCGTGTATCGGAATGTGTAGGACTGGATATACAGGATGTTGACTTTAAGAATAATGGAATTAAGGTGGTCAGAAAAGGCGGGAACGAAATGGTTGTATATTTTGGTGAAGAGGTCGAAAATGCCCTGAAAACGTATCTCTACACGACAAGAAAGTCTGTAAACCCGCTTCCTGGCCATGAAAATGCCCTCTTTCTATCTACGCAGCGGCGGAGAATCGGCGTACAAGCCGTCGAGAATATGGTCAAAAAATATGCTCGCGAAGTCACACCGAACAAAAAAATCACACCACATAAGCTGCGCAGTACTTATGGCACTACCTTATATAAAGAAACCGGCGATATCTATCTGGTTGCAGATGTCTTAGGACATAAAGATGTCAATACCACGAAGAAGCACTATGCTGCGATTGATGAGAACCGCCGCCGTCTGGCTGCCGGTGCCGTGAAGCTCCGTGAGCCATAAAAAACGAAAGGATTTTCACTAAGATTATGGAATTACAACGTTTACTTAGTTTTACGAGGAAAGCCGTTGATGAGTATACTATGATACAAGAAGGAGATCACATTGCAGTGGGAATCTCCGGTGGGAAGGACAGCCTTACCCTCCTCTATGCCCTGCATGGATTGAAGCGCTTTTATCCTAACCCATTTACATTAAGCGCCATAACTGTAAATTTAGGTTTTCCAGATTTTAACCTCTCTCCCATCCATGAGTTATGTGCTAAACTGCAGATTCCTTACCAAGTTGTAGATTCTGACATTTACCATATTCTCTTTGATATACGCCAGGAATCGAATCCTTGTTCCCTTTGCGCAAAGATGCGGAAGGGTGCTTTAAATCAGGCAGCAAAGGAAATGGGATGTAATAAAGTAGCCTATGCCCACCATATGGACGATATTATTGAAACAATGCTGCTCTCTCTAATATTTGAAGGCAGGTTTCATTCCTTTTCTCCCAAAACCTACTTAGACCGTATGGATTTAACAGTCATCCGCCCCATCATGTTCGTGAATGAGGCGGATGTGATAGGCTTTCAAAATAAATATCAGCTTCCTGTTGTAAAAAGCAAATGTCCGGTGGATGGATATACCAAACGCCAATATGCCAAGGAACTGGTTCAGAAGCTCAATCAGGACCATCCAGGAGCAAAAGAAAGGATGTTTGGCGCCATCTTAAACGGGAATATCAAAGGTTGGCCAGAACGTATTCTTCATAAAAGATAAGCTGCCTAAAGTCTAATCTGTTGGGAAGAGGCACTTTCTTTCAATGCGATATATTGCTCGATAATCTGGGCAGTTCCTTCGATTCCAAGCTGAGAACTGCTCAGACACAGTTCATAACTCTCTACATCAGACCAACGCTTATTCGTATAATAATTATAATAGCTGGCACGCTTTTTATCTGTTTTCAGAATCTTGTCCTTTGCTTTGTTATCTGGCAAATCATAAATTCGCGCAATTCGACGTATCCTGGCATCCAAATCTGCATGGATGAACACACTCACAACATTGTCGTAAGACTCTAACGCATAATCCGCACATCTTCCAACCAGAATACAAGGTCCTTCATCCGCAATCTTTTTAATCGCATCAAACTGGGCTAAAAATACTTTGTGGTTGATTGGCATATCTGTGTAGGTATTGCCTGTATATCCCATAGAATAAGTATCCATCACAAGGGAATACAGAAAGCTATTGGTCGGTTTCTCATCATGATTTTCGAAAATTTCTTCACATATACCGCTCTCTTTTGCTGCCCTTGCAAGCATTTCTTTATCATAAAGCTTAATCCCTAAATCTTCAGCCAGCTTATATCCGATTTCCCTTCCTGCACTTCCATATTGCCTTCCGATTGTAATAATTGTGTTTGTCTTCATAAATCCACTCTCCTTTTACGTTAAAAATAACGGTTTGTTATTTATTATTATATCGAATCTAGAGAGATTGTTCAAGAAGTTGTTGAAAGTATCGCGGAAGAGGTGCATCAAATTCTATATATTTTCCTGTACCCGGATGAACAAAACCTAACGTTTTTGCGTGCAATGTCTGACCAACAAGAGGAAATGGACATTTCGACGGCCCATATACCGTATCCCCTAAGATTGGATGTCCTATATGGGACATATGTACACGAATCTGATGGGTACGCCCAGTTTCAAGCTGACATTCAATATAAGTATATTTTCCCTCGGAAAGCCGCCGTAGTACCGTATAATGGGTGATTGCCGATTTTCCATTCCGGCTTTTTGTACTCATTTTTTTTCGGTCTGCAGGGTGACGTCCAATAGGCGCACAGATAGTCCCACTCTCCTCTTTAAGATTACCATGTACAATAGCCTGATATTTCCGTGTAATCGAATGCTCTTTTAGCTGCTCTGCCAGAGATTGATGAGCCTGGTCATTTTTGCAGACAACAAGGGATCCCGTCGTATCTCTATCGATTCGATGCACGATTCCAGGACGTGCTACCCCGTTAATCCCTGACAGATTACCCTGGCAGTGGTACATAATGGCATTGACGAGAGTCCCGCTGTAATGTCCGGGTGCCGGATGCACCACCATTCCTTTCGGCTTATTTACAACAAGAATATCCGAATCCTCATATAGAATATCTAACGGGATATCCTCCGGAAGAATTTCCGGCAATTCCGGCTCAGGAATCAATACCATGATCGAATCATTCAGATTCACTTTGTAATTCGATTTCACAGGCTTTTGATTCACAAGCACATATTCTTCTTTTACTAATTTCTGGAGATAAGAACGCGAAAAATCCGGAAAGCTGGCAGACAGAAATTTGTCTATTCTTTCCGGTTTGTCCTCTTCCACTATAAACTCAAAATTCTCCGCAAAATCCAAATCCCGCATATCAAGTATTGTACTCCTCTACCCTTTACTCCTAAAAAAAGTAAACCACTCCAGTTCTTCCTCTTTATAAAAGAAAAGAATCAGATATGCAAATAGAAAACAAGCTATGACAACATAACAATCTGCCACATTAAAAATAGGGAAATCAATGAGACTGAAATACAAAAAGTCTACCACATACTGCTGAAATACCCTGTCAATTAAGTTCCCCACCGCTCCTGCACAAACTAAAACAGCACAAACCCTCATAGGAAAATAATGACGTCCCTGCGGAATTTTTCCATAGAAAAATCCGATCAAGAAAAAGATGAGGACTGCTCCAATCATGAAAAAAATCTGTCTGTTCTGAAATAATCCGAAAGCTGCTCCTCTGTTTTCCAAATAGCGCAGTTCAAACACTCCGGGGATTAAAACAATCTCATTTTGCCCTTTTAAATGCACTACGGCCAGGTGTTTTGAAGTCTGGTCTAAAAGAACTGCCGCAATACAGCAAAATAATGCTGTCAGATAGCTTTTTACTTGAAAAAAATGTTCGTTCATTTCTGCTTTCCTCTTTGCAATATTACGATAATACCTGATTGCTTCCCTTCATAATCATAAAGATATGGCAGCATCCCTGAAAACACTCATATATATTTATGAATCAATACATATACTCTGTTTTTCTTTGTGACAGAAAGACTCTCTATATACTGAAACTTTCCCATCCCTCTGACAGAAACCAGGTCTCCTTCCTTTACATGTATGCCATTGGAAACGGCCAACCTTCCATTTACAAATACCTTTCCTGCTCCTATAAGCCCTGTAAGCTTACTCCTGGAGGAAGAAAACGCAAGAGAAAGCAGGGCGTCCAGTCGAACAGAAGGAACCGTACCTTTGATTTCTTCATATTTAGGAGTATAACGAAAATCTTGCCACTCCTCCTCTGAGACAAACACAGATGTATGACGAATCCTGGTTAATTCCTCTTTGACGAAATCCTTTAATTTTGTAGAGATAAAGATAAGAGCATGAGTGCCATCGACCAGAATATCTCCCACTTTTCCACGTTCAATTCCAAGATTCATTACTGCACCCAGATAATCTCTATGTGTCAACGCCTCTGCATATTTCTGGTGTGAAGGGGCAATACATAATACAGTTATCTCTGACATGAAAAATACCTCGTTTGATGTCATAAAAGTATTCTCTGGCTCTAAAGAAAGAGCTTGAGCATATCTTCCACACAAAGAAAGAGCATCTTCTGGTAAAAATGCCGCCATCTGACGCTCCGCCGAATCATATCCGCCAAAAGTAACATATCCTGTATACAGGGAATCTTTCGGCAAGGTATGTAGAATACTCTGTTCATTCAAGTTCAGAAAATCCGTATACGTAATGATTCCTCGATGAAATGACTGCCTGGATAACTCCAACAGTCGTTTTGCCAATTGTTCTTCTTCTCTCATCATCTTAATATCTCGCCCGTACACTCGGCTGTTCCATAGAACCACTGAGAAGATCCTGTAAATCTCCTGAAATGTCTACATTCGTCGGTGTCACAAGAAAGATATAATTGGAAATTTTCTGGAGATTTCCATTAATTGCAAAAGTTGCCCCTGAAATAAAATCTATAATCCTCTGTGCAATCTCCAGATCCATTCCCTCCAGATTTAAAATGACTGTGCGTCCGGAAAGAAGGGTTTCCGTAATCTGCCGTGAATCGTCTACAGTGATTGGTTTTACTACACAAACCTCCATTCCTGCACTGGCATTGCCTCTTCTTGGAGCCGGCTGCCGCATGGGGGTCACTTTACTGCTTGCAGCCGGCACTCTGCTGTTGCTCTGCTGCATATCAAAGTCATCATAGGTATCCTTACTATTTGATTTTTTATTGAAAAAGGAACGGCGCGGCGTCTCCTCAAAATCTTCCTCGTAAAACTCATCATCATCATAGAAATCATCATCATAATCATCGTCATCATTCAATTTCATGATGTCGAGGAATTTATCAAATATTCCCATTACTTACACTCCTATCAATATTTTTGCTAATCTCAAATTGTATAATCCCTAAGTTCCAAAAATACCCGCTTATCCTCATACACAAGAATACGGCTGACGA
>CANOBT010000296.1 GCA_947564305.1 uncultured Lachnospiraceae bacterium
TTGGGGGTCACGGCAAAGACTTTGCCAGAACTGGAATAAATCCGGATGAGATCAGCTGGTTCCAATACTTCCAGTTTATTATTTCTGCTTCCTGTCAGGAAATGTGGAGCATTGTCGGACAACATTTTTACAAGGGAATCGACTTCTTCTGTCATACTGGGAGCCATCACAATAACTTTCGTATCGGAATGGGAGCTGTCTATTTGGATTTCAATTTGCATAGGGTTTCTACCTCCTTTCCATTGGATTTGTTATTATGACGCTTATTATAGGGAAGGTGCAAACCGATTTCAACCGAATTTCAATACATGGTTGTTTTCTCCCAATAGGTGGTTGTAATTGACCATGGTTACTTGCTGTAAAGTCCGACGGTGCACTGGAATTTCGTACAGTAAAATTTAATGTTCTGATTTGTATTCTCTTATTGATTATGGTACTATGAGCAAATAGGGTGCTTTATTTATGAGGCATGCCAGACGCGGGTACAGGGACGATTCGTAAAGGGGGCTCGAAATATGAGTATCAATGGAAAGATCGAGCGAGTATATGCACAGATTGCAGAAATTGCAAAACAACATCAGATTAAAAAAGTGGTTTTATTTGGCTCCAGGGCAAGAGGAGATTACTGGGAAAAAAGTGATATTGATCTGGCTATCTATGGCTGTACTGATTTTGTTGCTTTTTCGGATCAATTAGAGGAAGAATTATGGTCACTATTACAGTTAGATCTTATTGATATGGATGGAATGTCTGTATCAAAAGAATTAATAGATGAGATTGAGAGAGATGGGGTGATACTTTATGAAGCGATTTGAGCAATATCAAAGACATTTAGAGACATTAAAAAGGGCTTATCAGGAAGATTTAGAAAATGAGTTTATTATAAGTGGTGTGATTGATAAGTTTTTCATCCAATTTGAACTGGGGTGGAAAGTGTTAAAACAACTATTGCAATATGAGGGAGAGAGTATTGCCCGGTCTGGTTCGCCCAGAGAGATTATTAAGGCGGCATATACTTGTTTTGACTTTATGGAGGAAGAAATGTGGCTATGTATGTTGCAAAAGCGTAATGATACGACTCACATATATAATGAGGAAGCGGCCAGACAGTTAGTGGAGCAGATTTTGGATTCCTATATCCAGGAGTTTGACCGTATGAGTAGCGCAGTTCAGACCAGATACGGAAAAGTTTTGGATAAAATTCCATAAGATAATACTTTGTGTTGAGGGACAGAGTGTTTTGTACATGATATACTGTAGATTACAAACAATGTAGAAGGAGGTTTTGTATGATGGGAGAACAGAATCAGGTAATCAGGAAAAAATTTCAGGATCTGGAATTGTCTGCCCTGGGTATGGGGGCGATGCGTCTGCCAACGATCGACGGGGATGACGCGCGAATTGATGAGGAAAAGACGTTCCAGATGGTGGACGAGGCGATGAAACACGGCATTAATTATTACGATACAGCATGGGGATATCATTCCGGTAATTCTGAGCTTGTGATGGGAAAGGCGCTTCAGAACTATCCACGAGACAGCTTTTATCTGGCGACGAAATTTCCGGGATATGATTTGTCCAACATGGATAAGGTGGAAGAAATCTTTGAGAAGCAGCTTGAGAAATGTGGTGTAGATTACTTTGATTTCTATTTGTTCCACAATGTCTGCGAGATGAATATTGACGCTTACCTGGATGAAAAGTATGGTATTCTGGATTATCTGTTGAAGCAGAAAGAGAATGGACGGATCCGTCATCTGGGATTTTCGGCGCATGGAAACTGCGATGTGATGAAACGGTTTTTGGAGGCATACGGAAAGCATATGGAATTTTGCCAGATCCAGTTGAATTATCTGGATTGGACATTCCAGGATGCCAAGGCGAAAGTGGAACTTTTACGAGAATATCAGCTTCCCGTGTGGGTTATGGAGCCATTGCGGGGTGGCAAGCTAGCAAATATGTCGGAAGGGATCGCTGGGAAATTCCGGGAAATGCGTCCTGAGGAAACAGTACCTGCCTGGGCGTTCCGTTTCCTGCAGACCATTCCAGAGGTTACGGTGATTCTATCCGGTATGTCCAGTGAGGAACAATTGCTGCAGAATATTGAAACCTTTACGGAGGAGAAGCCGTTATCCGCTTCGGAAGAAAAAGAACTTTTGACGATTGCAGACGGTATTCTCAAAGGGATTCTGCCATGTACTTCTTGCCGTTACTGTGTCAGTCATTGTCCGAAAGGATTGGACATTCCGGAATTAATTAATCTTTATAACGAACATAGTTTTACGGGCGGTGGTTTCCTGGCACCAATGGCATTGATGGCGGTGCCGGAGGAAAAACATCCAACTGCCTGTGTGGGTTGCCGGAGCTGCGAAGCGGTTTGTCCGCAGCAAATTAAAATTTCGGAGGCAATGGCGGATTTTGCGGCTCGTCTGAAATTGTAATGACAGGAAATCAATTTTTCAAAACCTTACAAATCTTAGAAGGTTCAAGCAGGTGGTCCAGCATTATTTTAAACATCGCTCTTTTGATGCAGTTTTTGCCTTATACTGTTTCAGTAAGCTGAAGGAAAATTTGCGGAGCAGGTTTAGATTCTGTTGGATTGCTCTGTTTTCTATTCGATAGTGGCCTCACTATAATGCACATCCAATAACCAATGCAACGTTTTCATTTGCTACTCGACCCGGGTATGATGAAGCAGTTCGCCCGCCGAGAGTTTCCGAATGGAGATATAATAACGCCATTCTTTCGTTTTTCTTCCTTCTTTTTCAAATTTAGTTCTGGATTTTCCCTATACAATTCAGGTTTTTCCATCCTGGGAAAAGGTTGTCCGGTTTCGGCTTTTTGGTAGAAATTGGGCGGCGTATCTGATCAGGCATTGGTTCAGCGTGATAATTAACATCTAGAGTAATTCTTAGATAAATATACTTTTTAAAAAATAACACCCATTATAATTAGTAAAAATAAGAGGATGTACAAATTAACTTTAAAAAACAAAAATATGCGAAAAAAAGGTAGATATTAATGGATAACATTATATATAATATAATAGAAATGAGTTATTAATTATTTAGTATGAAAGAAAATTGAATTGTAAATGAAAAATAAAATTAAAAGTAAATTACTGGATTTGTAACATATTAAAGCATATTTTGTACAATTTTCTAAAAGTTAGAATAAAATATTAAAGAATGAAGTTTCTGTGAATACATTGGATACAATATATAATAAAGTGCAATTACTAAAAATATAAGTAGAAAAAGCAACTAAAAATGTTGTATTTATTGATATTAATAAAAACCAAATAATCTTAAAGGAGGTGCTAAAAACGGCTAGACAGAGTAATTAAATTGTCGATTTTTTATGTTTTTTATACTTTAAAGGATATTGTGTGGCGATAACCTATGTGGTAAAACAATGTACAGGTTCACGGTATTATGATGGAGAAAGTGGGGTAATAAAGATGAGAAAAAGCGTAAGAAGAGGATTGATTAGCGGTCTTGCATTGGCAACGGTGTTATTTCAGATGAATCCTTATGTAACGTTAGCAAAGAGTAAAGTGGACAGCAGTAGTCAATACCATGTATTTATGGATAATGATTTCGCTACTTGTGGTGTATCGGTAGAATGTCGTCTACAGGAAGATTATCGGCGTAAGAATGGGGTAACTCAATATTATAGTCGTCATGGTTATATTGAATATAGAAAGGTTGGAAATGTATCAGTTAAAGTTGAGGTAACAAGACCACGCCATATAAATGCATCCAGTAAGACAATAAAGACCTTTTCTGATTGGAAATCATCTCCTTATATTACATCATTAGGTGCGCATGTGGTTTTTTCAGGAGAAAATTCTACTGTAGTAAGTTATGGAAATAATTATAGTAATAAGTCAATCATAGCTTATATTGTTGGTAATTCAGATTTGATCGGTGGATACCAATCGGGCAATGCAACTGTCAAATTAAATGTTTGTTAAGGGGATTGGTGTATATGATGAGTTGCTCAGAGAGAGGAGGATTATTATGAAGAAGATGATGATTTGTTGTATTTCATGTGCAGTTGTGTTAGTAGCAGGAATACTATTTACTGATAGGAAGTCGGCTGATTCTGAAGATGTTTATGATTCTACAAAGGAAATTGTGGAAGAATATCTGGCTGAAGATCAGCAAGATTCCAGTAGCCAAAAAGTAGTTGCTTCTGGAGAAGGTTTTGAAATTACCAGAGCAGAACTGGAGTTCCGCCTTCAGGGAAAAAAGAAATCAAATGCAAATCAGACGGCAGAGGAGGTACTACAAGAACTAATTGAGGAAAGAATTTTGATGAAAAAGGCAGAGGAAGCTCAGTGTATAGTATCTGAGCAGGAGGCGCAGGCACAGGTGGCAGAATTAAAGGATATCATGGAGAAATCAGATGACAGCGGGCAGAAGATTAGCGAGATGATTGAAAACTTTAAGGATCAAGATGCTTATTGGGATTATACAAAGGAAAGAATTATTATTAAAGGTTCTATCAGTAATTACCGTGAGAAGTTATCGGAAAAATGTAGGAAGCAAGATACAGCACTGTCGGATGAGGATATTGTTGGCTTAGTTGATAAAAAAGTCAAGGATATGGTATCTGAGGAAACAGTTAAAATTAATGAAAATATTGTAAAAGCTATTAAATAATTCACTTTTGGATAGCAATTATGTACATGTGTTAGAAAATGATGAAAGGTTCCTCTACTACACGGAAATCAATTTTTGAATGTTACTATTTACTTGTGGTGCATTTTGTAATGGATCATTTTCTGTTATCCATTATTTATTCGACTCTTTCTGCTGTTTCGTCCGCAATATCCTGATATGTCCGATGAGACAAAATTTGCCCTGCCCGGCAAGTTTACGCCTTTCGAAGAAACTGTCTGCCTTGCGTGCCGTATTGTTTATTGGCGTGCTCGTGCGCCGTACTCCCCGCATGCTACGTTTGTATGTTTCTTTTTCCGGGCAATTTGAATACGCCGGTACTTACGAGCTGTCCTGTAGCTCGTTATGTACCGCTGCGTATGAAATTTAGCGCAAGCGTGCCCGAAAAAAGAAACTACAAACCGTGCATGCGTGTTCAGACAGTGCTTCCGAGCACGCACAGATACGTCACTGCAAGGCAGAGTTTCTTTCGAAAGGCTATTGCACTATGGCAGGGCAAAATTTTGTCTCATCGGACATCATGGAAAACTTCTGAACGAAACAGCAGGGTAAATGATGAAATTTAATGGATAACAGAAAAT
>CANOBT010000297.1 GCA_947564305.1 uncultured Lachnospiraceae bacterium
TTTTTCCGGCATATGCCAAAAGCCGTCATGTATACATTTTGGTACAGGATTTCCGCCTGTTTTTTGCTATGCCAAAAAGTTTGCTTTTTGGTATATATTATCTATACTTTTTACTCTCAAAATAGCAACTACTCCCAGAGAATTTTATTCCCCTGGGAGTAGTTCAAATTTATAGCCAATATCACGTACTGTATGAATGTATTTCGGATATCGTGAATTTAATTCTATTTTCTTTCTAACTTGGCTGATACAGCACATTACAGAATTCTTGCAATTAACAGGTTCTTCACCCCACACAAATCTATACAGTTCATCATATGTAAATACCCATCCCGGATGTTTGACGAGAAAGTACAATAAATTAAACTCTCTGGTTGACAAATCTATTTTTTTGTCATCTATTGTAACTCTCCGACATTTTAAATCTATAACCAATTTTCCGTGTTTCAAAACAGGATAGTTAAAACTGTCTTCAACCAAATTATCACCTCCCTCCATCTTTTAATTCTATTTTTGTTTCTTATAATTAACTCCCCATTCTTATCAAAACCCGACATATATTAGCCGCATTTCTTACAAGCTCACCTCTGTTGATTTTTCCAGCATTTATCCCTTCCATAGTATTATCACCCTTACTGTTGCTCAATGAATCTTCGACTACCATATACAAATCATTCTGCGCTTGTATCATAACAGTTGTATTTTTTTCACTGGCAGGATTTCCCTCTTCATTCATCCGTGACCACCAGTCTGTCATAACAAGGCCGTCGTATCCCCATTCTTTTCTTAGGACAGTCGTTAAAAGATCATAATTGCCTGCTGTCCAAATCCCATTGATTGGTCCATAGGTACTCATAATTGCCTGTGGCTTGGATTCTTCCAATGCAATTTGAAAACCTTTTAAATAAATTTCTCTCAAAGCCCTCTCAGATACAACACAATTACAATCTGTCCTTGCTGTCTCCTGATTGTTGGCTGCAAAATGTTTTAGAGTTCCAGACATACCAGATCTTCCAATTCCTCTAATCTGTGCAGCAGCCATTTTTCCTGAAAGCAGCGGATCTTCTGAGAAATATTCAAAATTTCTTCCCCCAAGCGGATGCCGATGGATATTCATTCCCGGCCCCAAAAGAAACTCTATTTTATTTTCCGCCAACTCTTTCCCCATCCAGATAAATAATTCCTCTACCAGCGGAATATTGAACGTACATGCCAATGCTGTTCCAATTGGTATACTGAATGCCTGATGGCCGTCATCCCGCCGAATTCCCGATGGACCGTCCGCACAACAGCCAACAGGAATCCCATAGCCTTTCAATGTATCCGTTACCCCTCCAAACGCTGCCGCTGTTCCTGATGTTACCTTGGGCGATCTCATCCCTTCCCCCCGTACTAAGCAGGCTAGATCCTCATCCAGAATCTGTGAAAGAAATTCTTCCATTGTCACTTTCAAACTTTTTACATCTTCTAATTTCCATCCTTTGTCACCAAGAAATCTTTCTGCTACAGGCTGATTCTCCCGAATTCTCTTCTGCAGATTCACCGTTCTTGTAGGAACACTTTCATAATCACATGAATATCCATGTTCATTTAAAATCGGCTTTATTCTTTTAAAACTTTTAATAGGTGCAAGCACTTCCTCCAATTGTTTTATGATTTTTGTTTCAGGCAATGTGATATCTCCGACCTTTTCAACATTTTGACTGCTGTTCCCCACATAAAAAGTATACGTTCCCTTTTCAATCACCCATGCTGATTTATGTCCAGATTTCCCACTGTCATCATAAGAGCTCATCTGTTCTCTGGTAATAAAAAAATTTATTGTTTGATAGTCACCGGGTTGCAGCATCTCTGTCTTTACAAATCCTGCCAATTCCTTTCTGGGATTTCCTAACTTCCCCTGCGGTTTCTCTACATATACTTGCAGAACCTCTTTTCCCTCTTTACTTCCAACATTTTTTACACAGACTTCTATGCTCACATCACCGTTCACATCAAACATCTGAGAATCCATCATCTGCCACTCGAATTTTGTATAAGATAATCCGAATCCAAAAGGATATAAAATCTTATCTGGGGCAAATGTTTCAAAATACCGATATCCAACATAAATATCCTCCTGATACACATTTTCCTTTTTATCACCAAAATTCGAGTCCGATGGATAATCTGAAAGAGAAGAGGCTATGGAGTCGCTCAGCTTACCACAGGGATTTACACGTCCAAGTAAAATATCTGCCGCTGCATTTCCACCTTCCATGCCGCCTTGCCATATATACAGCACAGACGAAGGCTGGTAGGTTTCTACCCAGCTCATATCTATAATATTTGCAGTATTTAATACAACGATTGTTTTTGGAAAATACTCTGTCACCTTTCGTATAAGATCTTCTTCTACTTCACTTAAATACCAGCTTCCTCTTTCCGGCAGACTATCTCTTTCTTCTCCTGCAGTTCTTCCTATCACAATGAGAGCAGAAGTATTTTTTCCTGCTGCTTCTGCCACCATGCTTTCAGATACCGGCATTTCTTCCTGCGCCCATGGCTCAACATACCAAAAATCTTTTTCTATAAAAGTCCTGTCAAATGGATGATTTTTTAACCATTCTCTATAGATATTTTCAACTGTCTGATCAATACTGCATTGTCCTGATTCCTTCAATGCGTCCAATACATTTGTTTCATAAGGAACATTTACCATCCCGCCAGATCCAGTTCCGCTGCGATAGTAATGAAACTGTATTCGCCCAAAAACTGCAACTTTTTCGCCTGCTGCAAGCGGTAATGCATCGTTTTCGTTGCGGAGTAAAACTGCACTTTCCGCCGCTGCAAGCCGCGCTGTTTTTGCATATCCATTCCAATCCATTATTTACCCTCCATCCTATGAGATTGATACTTTAAATGATTTTTGAGATTCATCCAATAACTGATATTTCCAGTGTTTCCTTTCCAGATTTTTTGTATGAATCAGTATTTCCTTACCTCTTCGGTCTATTCGTATTTCCGCACACTTATTTCCATGTATGTCCACCAGATATTCTTGCAACGAGATACCATCTGTAAGGCTTGAAATATATAAGATAATCTGATCCGTATAATCATAAACCGTATCAATGTCATTAGTCCCTACAACTAATACGGAATCCGGGCGAACAAAAAGAGGCAGAGAAAAATAATCATAAGTTTCTTTTACCCATCTTTCTCCATTTAATGTTCTCCCGTCTAACAGATGAACCCACTTTCCCTTTGGAAGGTAATATTCCACCTCTTTACTGGCTTTGAAAACCGGCGCCACAAGCAGGCTGTTTCCCAACATATACTGCTTATCCAGTACTTCACAGGTACGATCATCTGCAAATTCCACAAACATAGGACGCATAACTGGAGTCCCTGTTTCATGGGCTTCGACAGCCATTCGATATAGATATGGCATCAATCTGCATTTCAAATTTGCAAATTGCTTTAATACTGTACAGGCTTCCTCATCAAAAGCCCACGGGACCCTGTATGAAGTAGATCCATGCAGCCTGCTGTGGCTGCATAATAATCCAAAAGCACACCAGCGCTTATAAATATCAGCCGGAGCAGTATTTTCAAATCCACCGATATCATGGCTCCAGAATCCAAATCCACAGCATGCCAGTGAAAGCCCGCTTCTTAAGGTCTCTGCCATGGATGGAAATGATGCGGAACAATCCCCGCCCCAGTGTACTGGGAATTGCTGTCCTCCGGTTGTCGCTGAACGCGCAAAAAGGACTGCTTCCCCTTCCCCTCTTTTTTCCTTTAAAAGCGAAAATACAGTCTGATTATAGAGGAACGTATAATAATTATGCATTTTTACCGGATCTGCGCCATTATAATACATAATATCCTTTACAGGAATCCGCTCTCCAAAATCCGTTTTAAAACAATCTACGCCCATATCCAAAAGCACTTCCAATTTATTTCGATACCATTCGGCTGCTTTCGGGTTCGTAAAATCTACAATAGCCATTCCCGCCTGCCACATATCTGTCTGCCAGATATCCCCGTTTACTTTCTTCAGAAAATATCCATTTTCTTTTCCTTCCTTAAATAAAGCTGATTTCTGTGCAATATACGGATTAATCCAGACACAGATTTTAAGCCCCTTATCATGATAACGTTTCAGCATTTCTTCCGGATCGGGAAATGTTTTTTTATCCCATGTAAAATTACACCATTCAAACGCTTCCATCCAATAACAGTCAAAATGAAATACCTGCAAAGGAATTTCCCTGTCTTTCATTCCTTGAATGAATTTAGACGTAGTATTCTCATCATATTCTGTTGTAAAGGATGTTGACAGCCATAATCCAAATGACCATGCAGGAGGAAGCGTCGGTTTTCCCGTTAAATCTGTATACTTCTGAATCGTACTCTTTGGTGTACTGCCATTAATGATATAATAAGATAATTTTTCTTCTTTGACCGAAAACTGTACCCGTTCAACCTTTTCACTGGCCACTTCATAAGAAATATCACCTTCATTGTCAACCAATACGCCATATCCTTTATTTGTCAGATAAAATGGAATATTCTTATATGCAATTTGGCTGGATGTTCCGCCATCCTCATTCCACATGTCTATGGTCTGTCCATTCTTTACATAGGGCGTAAATCTTTCTCCAAACCCATATATCATTTCATCAACGTCTATCGCTAGCTGCTCTACCACGTAACCGGTATCTACGCCTCTGGTATCAAGCATATAAGCCATATTCCTGTAACCCGTATGCGTCAGTTCCCGTTCTCCGTCATAAAAGCTAAGCTTCCATGCACTCGCTCTCTTATCGATTACCGCATGAGTATGTCCGCTGGAGAATATAAGCGTTTCTTCTGTTTCATCCACTGTCACTAATGGGTTTTCCTCTTTTACCATTACATATGGAAAACGCTCCTGTGTTCCGTCAAAATGAGAAATTGTTACTTTAATTACATCTTCCATCGGTGATGATAATTGAACGGTAAGCATGCCAAGATTTAAGCACGCCCCTCTGTCTGTAACGTGCTTTCCCGGCGCAAACACGGTAAGCGTGTGCCCATCAAACTGATGAGAAAAATATTCTGTGGCATATAATGGCTCTACCCCTTTCTTTACAACCCAGTATCCATCCGTAAATTTCATCCTATCCCTCCATAGATTTTTATATAAAAAGCTCCCGGCGGCTTTCATCCTTTCTACCGTCAGGAGCTTTCTGCCTGCTCTTAC
>CANOBT010000298.1 GCA_947564305.1 uncultured Lachnospiraceae bacterium
ACCTCCTCTGGTTCACGATAAAGGGACAATGCAGTTCCCGCAAAAGATGCAAGGCTTTTTCCGTATATTCCTTATCATAGTTGGACACTCCCACATAGAGCGCCTTCCCGCTCCTTACGATATCCGCAAGCGCAGTCATGGTCTCCTCAAGCGGCGTCTCCGTGTCCATCCGGTGATGATAGAAAATATCCACATAATCCAGTTTCATCCGCCTCAAACTCTGGTCAAGGCTTGCCATCAGATACTTTCTGCTCCCAAAATCTCCATAAGGTCCTTCCCACATATGATATCCTGCCTTTGTGGTAATCAAAAGTTCGTCCCTGTAGAGCCTGAAATCGTCCTCCATCAGCCTCCCCAAATTTTCCTCCGCGCTGCCGCTGTCAGGCCCATAATTATTTGCCAAATCAAACTGGGTGATGCCGTTGTCAAAAGCAGTCCTGCACATTGCCCGCATATTATCATAGGAGTCCCCAGAGCCAAAATTGTGCCAAAGCCCCAGCGAAACTGCCGGGAATTTTAATCCGCTCCTGCCTACTCTGTGATATTCCATTTTCTCATAACGTTCCTGTTTTGCCGCATACATGTTTAAATGATTCATTTCTCCTCCTTATTTTCGTCCATACGCTTTACCTTTCACTATCTATTATAAAAAACAAAAGAACATAACGCAATATTTTTACAGCCGCAAAGTTGCAAAACACAGGGAAAAGATTTATGATAGAAAAAGCAGAAATGATATCAAAAGATACCGATAATGCCACTGATATTACAGAATCGAAAAAAGGAGTCGATACAATGAAACATTTACAGATTGATCCGAATATGAAAGCGCTCTGGCCTGCAACAAGGGTAGGCTGCTTTCAGTACAGCGTTCAAGTGGAGAAGAAGAACGAAGAGATGTGGAAATACCTCAAGAAGGAAATTTTCAAAAAAGTGAAGGACGCAATTTTTGACTACGGTGTCAATGAGATTCCCAATATCAAGGAATCCCGCCAGGCTTACAAGGCGTTCGGGAAAGACCCCAGCCGTTACCGCGTTTCCTCCGAGGCTCTGATTCGCAGAATTGGACAGGGGAAAGGGCTTTATGAGGTAAATACGGTGGTTGACGTCAACAACCTAATTTCTATTCAGTCCGGGTTCTCGGTGGGTTCGTATGACGCAGGCAAAATCGGGGCTGAGCTAATTTTCCGTGTGGGCAGGGACAATGAGACTTATAAGGGCATCGGAAAGGATGAAATCAAGATTGGCGGGCTTCCCGTGCTGGCAGATGACGAAGGGGCAATCGGAAGCTCTACCAGCGACTCTGAACGCGCCATGATTACGGAAGAGGCAGCCGAAGTCTTAACCCTTATCTATTCTTTCTCAGAGAATCAGGATTTGGAGCAGGCAATGGAATACGGGAAGAAATATCTGGAAAAATATGCCGGTGCAAAAGATATCCAGCGCTGGATTGTGTAAGTTTCCGCCGACGGATTCAGCCCGCTGAGCCAAGCAGCGGGCTACGCTGAGGCTTTTCGGCATGTACCATTGGCGGAAACAGACAAGTATAACCTAAGGTTATTTCGTGTCTAGAATTCTTTCAGCCAGAATCACCTCGTCTGCCGCATTACTCGTCGTTTCCCTTAACCGAATGAAACCGTTTTTCATCCAAAAATGTTCCGACTGCGGATTTCCCTTTACCCATGCAAGACGGACAGAACGATATCCTTGTTCTGCAAGATAACCGCACAGCTCTTCAATGATTGCGGTTCCGACGCCTTCGTTCTGCCGCAAAATATCTGTCATGAAAAATCCGATATACGCAATGTCATTTTCAGGATATCCGTCTATCAAATCCATAACTGCAATCAACTTTTCATTCTGATAAAATCCGACATAATATTTGTCCTTACCGTCCTTTCCGGGCGGCAAAGTTCTCATGTCTTCACGAATGGAATCCCGCGTAACAAAGGGCGGGCAATATTCATAGTATAAGACATTTTTACTGAGCAGCCCATATATTTCATCCACGTTCCGGTCGGCAAGCCTTAGGACTTTATATTGATTTGAAAATAATTCTATCTGCATGAAGTTTCTCCCCTATTGCTTTGTAATGACGGCTACGGCACAAGGTATTCTTCCGTCAATGATAGAATATTCAACATTTTTATACCCTGCATCTCCAAAAAATTTTCGGTAGGAATCGATGTTAAACTGTCGCTTAAAATTTACGCCCGCCGCCTCAAGCAGACGCACTGCTCTTTTATTTCCCCCGTCAGACATATTAATATATGTGGGAATAATGATTTTACCGCCCGGCTTACATACTCTCTCCAGCTCTTTGACTGCTCGATAGGGGTCTTCCAACAAATGAATCACATTTCCTGCGATTACTTTATCAAATTTATTATCATGGCAGTTGAGCCGTGTCATATCTGCACATTTTATTTTAATATTTTGATATTTCCTGCATTTTTTTGAAGTTTGCTTTAACATTCCTTTGGATAAATCCGTTGCAATCATTCGCTTACATTTCGGTGCAATATATCTGGTGATTGCGCCTGTCCCACAGGCACATTCCAAGACAATGTCGTTTTGCATAATTTCCTCTGCCACTTTTTTACCTAATCCACGGTACACCTTACGGTTATACACTGTTTCAAAAAAATCATAAAATCCAGATACTTTATCCCAAAACATAAGCGCCTTCTCCTTTCAAAATTCGCGTTCCTGTGTACGCTTACAGAACTTTACGGTTGCTACGTAAACATATTATATTCCTTACGATTCATATTATCAAGCACATCTTTGAGCATTCTCTACGGAACGTTTATTGAAATTAAAAGTTTCTGTATTATAATGGTATGAGGAGGAGCAAAATAAGATGGATAATGTAAAAATCGGGCAGCTCATTTACAGGCTGCGGAAAGAGAATCGGCTGACTCAATTGCAGTTGGCAGAACAATTGGGCGTCAGTGACAAGGCGGTTTCAAAATGGGAGCGGGGCATGGGCTGTCCGGATGTTTCTTTGCTTACGGATTTGTCGAATATATTTCATGTGGATTTGGAAAAACTGCTTTCCGGGGAGATGGATGAAAATGAGATTTTAGGAGGGAATATGAAGAAAATGAATTTTTATATCTGTCCGTCTTGTGGTAATATGATTACCGCAATGACAGATACGAACGTTTCTTGCTGCGGCAAAAAGCTAAGTCCTCAGCAGCCAATAAAAGCAGGTGAGGACGAGAAACTGAATGTAGAAATGATTGATGATAACTATTTTATTACAAGCAATCATCCGATGACGCGGGAACACTATATTGCGTTTACGGCGCTCTTGACGGGCGACAGCATTATGCTTCGCAAACAATATCCGGAATGGGATCTTCAGGTGCGGATACCTGCATTTGCACATGGAAAACTGCTATGGTATTGTACGAAGCATGGGCTGTTTTATCAATACGTGTAGCGAATTGATTTTTCAGTTGGGACGGGGCTGCTGATACCCTTTACATTTTGCAGCAGCCTCCTTTAGCTGTGTTCCAGATGGAGATATTTCTCCCGGGTAGCAAGTCCACCGCGGATGTGACGCTCGGACTTGTTGAGATCCAGTATTTTACGGGCTTCCGCCGCTAAGGACGGATTGACTTGGAGGAGACGTTCTGTTACATCTTTATGTATGGTTGTTGCTAATTAGAACGGTTTCATCCAGTCCCAAATCTCCAAACAGACGCAGGTAAATATCAACATTTCCTTCTTTGTCTACCTCTATCTTCTGGACAATCTGTTTTAACTGCTCATTCGTCATATCCCTGACAGACACGATATCCTCTATACGCTTGAAGGTCATTCTTATCACATCTTCTAACTGGCCGCCTTTGTCCAGATTATACTGAACCAGCTTCAGATTATTTTCCAACTTCTCAATCTCTGCCTTCATCCCTCCAATCTTCTCATTCAGTTCTTCCCTGCTGATTAAATCATCCGTATACATATCCATATATTTTTGCCGGGTCTTTTTCATTCTTGCAAGGCTGTCATTTAATTCCTTCTCATAATTCTCATTTTCATCTTTTGCTTTGTAAATCTTAACAAATTCTTTTACCACATGGGCAATGACATTCTTTTTTGATTTCAGCATTTCTGCAAAATATTCTTCCAATGCCCGTATCAATTCTTCTTCATCAATCGTGACTGCATTTGGACAGTTATCCGCACCTTTTCCATTATGCCCGGAACATACCCACCGTACATATGTGTTCTTATAGGTACGGACTGTCCGCCGGAACGACCACCCGCACTCCTTACATTTTATCAGTGTACTAAAAAGATATTTGTTGCTTTGTCTCTCTCGCTTCATATTAAATGCCCCATGGCGTCCTGCCAATACTTCCTGTGCTTTATCAAATTGTTCCGGCTCAATAATCCTCAAATCCGGGCGGTCTTTTACCAGCCATTCAGACTGGTCTTTTTCTGCTCTTGTGCCAGTCAAAAAATCCGTTACTTCTTCTTTCCCATTAATAATCTTTCCGGTATACAGTTCATTCGTTAAAATACGACAGATTGCATTCTGGCTAAAGCTATAGCCCCGCTTCGTCTTACATCCTCTCTCATTGAGCATATTCGCAATCTTAGCTGCCCCATATCCTTCCTCGATATACCATGTAAATATCTGGCGGATTATGTTTGCTTCTTCTTTATTAATTGCCAAGTTAAAATAGTCGCCATTTGTCTTATCATAACCGTATACAATATTCGGCACTCGTCCTTTCTCGGCATTCATCTTTTTCCCAAACTTCACACGTTTGGAAGTATTCGCACTTTCTTCCTGCGCCAGTGCGCCGAATATTGTCAGAACGAACTCCGACTGCCCCAAGACGGTCATATTCGCCGTCAGGAACGTCGTTTCAATACCTAATGCTTTCAAAGTCCTGATACTCTGTAAAAGGTCTACCGTATTACGCGCAAAACGGGATATGTCCTTTACGACCACCATATCAAATAATCCTTGTTTCGCATCCTTCATAAGCTGGAGAAATTCTTTGCGGTTTTTAATCTTTGTACCGGAAATTCCTTCATCTGCATATAGTTTTACAAGGTCATGACCATTTTTCTGCGTATATTCAGTGAAAAATTTCTTTTGTGCCTCTAAACTATTGAGCTGGTCGGATTTATCTGTAGAAACACGGCAATAAGCAGCAATATTCATAACTCTGTACTTCCTCAAAAGGAATAATCCCC
>CANOBT010000299.1 GCA_947564305.1 uncultured Lachnospiraceae bacterium
CAAACACAAAGGGTATGGATGCCTTTTTCATTCTGATGATTCGTTTCTCCAGAATGCAGCCCAGAAGAAACGTAAACACACCCGCCATAAAAAATCGGTATCCGGCAAACAAAATCTGGCTGCCGGCATTTTCAATATGGAATAACTCATAGCCGATTTTTACGCATGGAAATGCGCTGCCCCATAAGGCGCAGCACACTAACGCCAGAATTGTCCTGGCAGCCGTATTCTGATAAAAACGTTCCATTATTCTTTCTCCGGTTCCGGATAGTCCACTCCTTTTGTGTCTACCGTTACCGCCTTCATCTTTTGTTCTTCCATTGGTCTGTCATTGTAGTCCGTATCGGTTTCGGCAATCTTATTTACAACGTCCAGACCTTCGATGATTTTGCCAAACGCAGCATAGGAGCCGTCCAGATGCGGGGAATTCTTATGCATGATAAAGAATTGTGAACCTGCGGAATCTGGGTGCATTGCCCTTGCCATAGACAGTACGCCTTCTGTGTGTTTTAGGTCATTGGCAACTCCGTTCTGGTCAAATTCCCCCTCGATGTTGTACCCCGGACCGCCCATGCCTGTCCCGTCGGGGCATCCGCCCTGAATCATGAAGCCGCTGATTACGCGGTGGAAAATCAGTCCGTCATAATACCCCTTCTTCACCAATGAAATAAAATTGTTTACGGTGTTCGGCGCAATCTCAGGGTACAGTTCTGCCTTCATGATGTCCCCGTTTTCCATTTCAAATGTTACAATTGGATTTTCCATATTTCCTGTTCCTCTCTTCCTGCTGTTTTTAACTAAATTTACCGCTATCTATTGTAGCGGATATTAGGCCGTTCGTAAAGTGGGAATGTGAATCTTCGTACCGGATAACTTCCTCTGTATATTTTCGTTCCATATCATGCCTGATTTTCCGATTCTCAGCCGTATCGAAAATAATTGAGAAATCATAATCTTCCGGATACAATTCATCCGCCGCCACATGGAGCTTCACCCGTTTATGGTTGATCCAAATCTTTTTTCCCGGCATCTGGACCCTAAGTACGCCTTTCTCATTCACAGGCTCGCAGACAATCCCTATCTTCTTATCCGGATATACCATCACGCTGTCTCCGCGCCGAAACTTCTCACGAAGCCCAATATTTCCTTTCGCCTCTTTCACTTTAGAAATCTTCTGCCCATTTCGCTTCCTTATCGCAGCATCTTCTGTTCGGAAACGATAGGAAGCAACTGCCGCTTCCCCGTATGCAGCGCAAATTGCAGTTTTCAGCATCCCATCCGGCATTCCCAGCCTGTCGGCAATATAAAAGGCACAGCTCTCCCCTGCCTCGCCGATTACCATCTGATAAGTAGGGTTTAATGTTTCCTTATCAAACGTCATCCTTGCGTTTATAAGATCCTCCGTCTTTTTTGCATATTCCTTGACTTCCGGATAATGGGTCGTCACCAGGAAAATCGCACCGCTCTTTCTCAGCTCTTCGAGAATCGCGATTGCGATCCCCATCCCCTCAGCAGGATCGGTTCCGGAGCCAAGCTCGTCCATTATTACAAAACTATCCTTATTTACTTCACTCAGAACTTCCAGCACGTTCTTGATATGGGCTGAAAATGTAGATAGGTTCTCTGCAATATTCTGACCGTCTCCTATATCGCACAGATAAGTGCTGTTCATACAGACATCTGCCTCCCGGCAAGGCACATGCAGCCCGCATTGCGCCATCATGCAGCTTAGCATTACCGTCTTAATCGCGACCGTCTTTCCGCCTGTATTCGGTCCGGTTATGACAATGCCCCTTGCCCGCTCTCCGATCTCAAATTGTAACGGCACATTCACTCGTTTATCCATCAGCGGGTGCCTTGCGTCTTTTAAAACAATCTTCCGTCCTGTATTGATGGCTGGTTCTGTCCCGTCCATATCCATGCTCAGCTTTCCTTTTGAGAAAATAAAATCCAGTTTCTCAATCATCCCCATATTATTGTTCATCAACTCCGCAGATTCCGCCACCATCGCCGTCAGCGTATAGAGTATTCGGTAAACCTCATTCTCTTCATTGATTTTCAGCAACTGCAGTTCGTCATAAAATTTGGCAGCAATTGACGGCTCAATAAAGAGTGTATTCCCAGTTGCAGACTTGTCAACCACACTTCCTGGTATCCTGGACTTATATTCTCTTTTCACAGGGACGCAGATCCTTCCATTGCGCAGGGTGCAAAAACTGTCTGCCATATATGCTTTATTAGAACGCATGACCTGTTCCGCCTTTTGCTTCATCTGTTCTTCGCATTTTGTTATCTGGTTTCTAAGCTTCATAAGTTCGTTCGATGCATGATCATCTACCTGCTGCCCACGGATCTGCCTGCCGATTTCCTCACGGAGTTCTTGGATAGTAAATAGATTTTCGTCATAATAGGCGAGAGAATTATCATAAGATTTTCCCCTGCTTAGGTAATCTCTGAGACGTTTGACCGCTGCCAGAACCTTCTCGACCTGCTCAAGCTGGCGAGGCGTAAGGCATCCCCCTTTTTCGGCGTTCACAAGGATTTCCCGGATTTCGGAAACATTCTGAAGCGGAGGCGCTCCTAAATTTTCCATCATATTCCTGCTGTCTGTGGTATCCTTTAACCGCTTCCTCAATTCCAGTTCAGAAAGATAAAATGATATGTTACGTATCTGGTCCTTTGCTTGGTCGGTAATCGCCAGTTCCATCCATTTTTCCTTAATCTTGTCAAATTCAATCTGTTTTTCTATGTTCATTTTCGGTTTCCTCCCTTTTATAATTACATCCTTATCTATTAATACGAAAAAGACCATGGCTGCCTGAAAGCATAAAATACCATGGTCTTTTCATACACTCTGATGCACTGTCGGTGATAATTAGAAATTTTCTGACTCTCCCAAACGTCACAACAGCCTTCAAGAATATTGTAATAATAAAAGAACATGACCATACAGCCATGCTCTCGTAATATCTGCAAATATATCTCTTAAAAGAATACCACAATATTAAGCATTTGTAAGGCGAAAACGTCAACAGCTTACGCTGTCAACAAATGGGCAAACTCCTAGTGTATAACTAAAAATCACCCCTGCAATATCTATTCTGCAATTTTCTCCATTACAACCACACTTAACATGCAACATCCTCCTATTTCTTTATCTGTAAAATTAAATCCGTTTATGATTATATATGCAAAACAATCCCCTGTCAAGTATAAAATCCTTTATCTATGGAGCTATCTATGGAGCTTTGAAATGTAAAATGCATATTCTATTCTAATCCATACTTTTGATACATCAGTTCGCGGTATGCTTTATCCACACTGATTCTGCTTAGATCTTCCAAAAGATTTTTGTCAAGAAGAAGCTGAACTAAGGTTTCCATACGATTTTCCCTCTTTTTTAATTGCATCTCCTTCTTTTGTACCTGCACTTCTCTCATTTTCAATGACAATTCCTTCTCCTGGAATTTCGTTTCCTTCTCCTGAAGCTCCGTTTCCTTCTCCTGGAACTTCGTTTCCTTCTCCTGAAGCTCCGTTTCCTTCTCCTGGAATTTCGTTTCCTTCTCCTGGAACTTCGTTTCCTTCTCCTGGAACTTCGTTTCCTTCTCCTGAAGCTTCGTTTCCTTCTCCTGGAACTGAAGTTCTTTCTTCCTCCACTCATCTGCAAAAATCTCTTTTAACGCATCACATACCATATGCCCTGCCTCCTCCATCGTCTTCTGATTCGCCCGCATAATCAAATCCATGGCCGCCTGGTATAGATTGGATTCCCTATGTCCCTTGTACTCTCCCAATAACCGTTTCGTATTCATATCCATTGCCAGATTTCTTCTTAAACTACTCAGCCACCGGTTTTCCCTGGGCGGAAGCTGTGTATTTACAATAATCTGCATCGAAACCGGGTCATTCACAAGCCAGTAGATTCCTTTCCCTTTTTGCACTGCCTCAATGTTCCTCTCGTTTTTCAACAATTTCAACATCTTTCTGGGAAAATGACTGCATACAAAAGTGATTGTGATATCTTCCATGGAAATCTCGTGTATTTTCTGCGTGTTCGATTGATAGAGACATGCGTACCCATAAACTTTATAGAAATCATCAATACTCAGATAATCATCCGGGCTCTTGTATTCTATTAAATTGTGTTTACGGAAAATCTTTCCAATATTCTTTTGTACAGGCGTATCATCTGATTCCTTAATCACCACCGTGTCAATGCGCAGTGATTTCTTGTATAACTCGTATTCCGAACGGAATCTCAGACGTGCAGATTCTCCCTTTAATTCAATCTGGAGAGCTGCGTGAAAGCCATCATGCCATTGTAAAACCTCATCTGCCATTCACTACCTCCATTATATTCAATTTCAGAGTCATATGCAAGGTAATCAAACTATTTCATGTATTTTCTCATGGAAACCACCTGCCCTTTTCCCTAGTGTACTGTCTGCATTATATTCAGCCAAACCTCCTTGTCTATTCGCCCATTTGCCGCGTTGGATTCACTCAACGGTCGGTCATAAGGAATCCTCCCGCAAGCGGGTCCCTCCTTGTGACAACAGCCACCGCTACGCCGTCGAAAATCCGCCTTGCAGATGAACGAATATCCTGCGGAGTTTCGCCAGATATAATACAGACAGTACACTAGAGCTTGTTTGAAATTGTTTTCATCAGCTGTGCCTTCCAGTTTGTGGGAGATTTTGCTCAAATGAAGGTGTCATAGCTGACTATGTTGACTGAATTTGGGCAAAATATACCGCGAAGCAGGAGGTTCAGATGATGGGAATAAATTCTCAAACACGCTTTTTTTCATAAATCGGATAAATTCTGACGATTATCAGATTTGAAAATAAGACTATATTGAACAAAGAATTGCCTATACCATAGAATCAAATTCGGTATAGGACGGTCTTCAACCGCCTCAAAACGAATATTGAATCGGTTGTTCTATTATAATATCACTTCCGAAGCCATATCTCAATTATTTTCATCCGACTTTTTCCGACAATTATTATCCAGAACAGTTTCCCAACCCCTACTTATTATGATATAATGAATTGCGCTGATATGCGTGAAGACACTTTTGACAATATCAAGTCCCACCGTAAATAAATTGCACTGATATGCGAAAATATAATTTTAACTTTATAAAGGAGAACCTGAATATCTATGATTGATTTCCGAGCAAAAATCTTGAAATACGGAATTTTGGAT
>CANOBT010000300.1 GCA_947564305.1 uncultured Lachnospiraceae bacterium
ACATCTATGTGAGGAGTGAAATCATGGCAAAAGATCCAATTAAAAAAGCAGGCAATGGAACCTATTACTTTCGTGCAAATTTAGGCTACCATCCCATTACAGGGAAACAGATCCAGAAATACCGCAGCGGTTTTACTACCAAGAAGGAAGCAAGGGAAGAATATTCCAGGCTGATCCTGTCGTCTGTCAAAGAACTGGATGAGAAAAAGAAGACCGTTTCTTTTCAGACATTCATTGAAGAAACGTATCTTCCGTGGTACAAAACACAGGTAAAGGAAAGCACTTATTTGAACCGCTATTCCACCATTCAGAAGCACTTTGCATACTTCTACAAAATGACAACGGATGAGATTGAACCTATCCATGTCCAAAGCTGGCAGTTGGAGCTGGCAAAACAGTTCAGCCCAAACTATATCCATGTGGTGCAGGGGCTGCTCTCCCTTGCCTTTGACCGTGCGCTTGTACTGGGTATTGCCAAAAAGAATCCATCAAGAATGATTGGAAACATCAAGTCCAAAAAGACACAGGTTGATTTTTGGACGCTGGAGGAATTTCAGAAAGTAATCTCCCTGCTCTACAAGGGAGATTATTATGAGCATTATCTCTTTATCTCTTTGTGGGTACTGTTTATGACTGGAATGCGGATCGGTGAAGCGTCTGCGCTATTGTGGTCGGATATTGACTTCGAGACAGGACTGTTAAGCATAACCAAGACCATGTATTACAAGTCTATGGACGATTTCAAACCCGTTGAACCGAAAACCCAGGCGAGCATCCGTACCATTTACATTGACGCAGATACTATAAGGGAATTGAAGGCATGGCAGGAAGTCCAGAAAAAGGTACTGAAAAATTGTGATTATGTATTAAGCTACAATGGTATACCCACAAGCAAACATACCCTTCCACGGGCATTGGAAAAACTTGCGGAGCTTGCCGGCGTACATCGCATCAAAATCCATGCACTGAGGCATTCCCATGCCTCCCTGCTTATCAGCATGGGTGAAAATCCCCTGTTAATCAAAGAGCGCCTGGGGCATGAAAAAATACAGACGACCCTGGGAACCTATGGCCATCTGTATCCTAACACCAATCTTGAAGTTGCCAATAAGCTGACCGGGGTACTACAATATACGCCTGCCACCCAGAGCATTGCAGATTATACCAGTAACCAGCACACCGCAGCTTATCACAAAGAAGTAAAATAAAAAATGCAATCGTAATGCAATAAAAAGAGGGAAAAAGCCGCAAAGCCTTGATTTTACTGGCCCTACGGCTCACCTCCGACTATTCGAACTCAAGTCTTGATGCTTTTCACGGGCTTTTCAGCATGATTTTTACCAATTTTTAATGTATATAAACGCTAGATTTTGCATCTATTGTATGGTTTGTATATTTTATTAGTTCCATTTTAGTTCCAGTTCGTATAACAAAAAAGAGAGCCTTTACAAAGCCCTCTGAATAATTGAAGGTCTAGGGTGGTACTTAATCAACTACATGCTACCATTACACCATGCCGCCGCAACTCCCTAGACCAAATAATAAGATTATTTTTCTCATTGTCAGATTTCTTTTCTCCAATATAGATTTAATAATATCATAAATCAGTCCAGAAAATATAATATCAGATAACAATCCTATCATGTTGGCGGCACCTGGAATCGAACCAAGACCTGTTGCTAACTTAAAATTACAGTCATATTTTAAAAGAAAATCTAAAAAATGTCTATCAAAAAACGAAATCTATCCTTTATCACCTTTATTTTTTTCGGAATCTCGCACTATTTTTTCATCAGCAGCAGTCAGAAAGAACTTTGCAAGGCTCAATCCTGTCTTTTCAGCAGCTATTTTGTATCGGTCCTTTTCTCCCTTTTTTACCCGGAATCTGATTTCTTCCAAATTGTCTTTAATATATTTTTGCGTTGCCCGGTTCTGTGCTTCTGTATATCTGCTTTTCTTCTCTTCTGGCATAATTACACCTTCTTTCATGTAAAAATACGACAAAGTGAGCGCCAAATAAAAAAGCGCCTTCTCCACCTTACGCTATTATAACACTTTTCTATATAGTGCGCAATAGTAATATTGCATAAAAAATGTGATATATAGCGCGCAATATTTTGTATATTGTGAACATTGACTATTGCGCGCAATAGATTTATAATAGAACCATCAAAAGAAAGGAGCCACACAAAATGAAGCAGATAACGAACATCAGAAAGGCCGTGTGCGTCATGGCTAACCAGTTAAAGAAGGCTGGCTATTCCTTATCAGATGCTTTCAGAAAAGCATGGCGGAGAGTAAAGCTCTCAATGACTATTCGGGCAGCAGGTACAAGTTTTGAGAACCGGCAGGATCGGTTAAGCTTCCTGAAGCAGTTCCGACCGGAGGATTTAAGCGTAACTTTGGAGAGGGAACCTGATAACAGGTATGACCCGAACGCAATCCGTATCGTGGTACATATTCACAGTATCCGCCGCCGGACAGTGATCGGGTACGTCCCCAAAGGACTGGCGCGGGAGCTGGCAAAGGTGATCGACATGGGCATACAGGTAAAAGCGTCCCTGATGCAGATTATAGGCGGGTACAGCTATAAAGAGAGCCTGGGCGCTCTGGTGAACATCACAATATGACGGGCGGTGATCGGATGACCGAGAAAGAACTTGCAGACATGATAGAAGCCGAGGAAAAGCGGCTGGGACTTTACAGCCCCAAATTTATAAAACGACACTTTGAGATCATGAGAACGGCGGACAGGATGCGCCGGGAAAATAAAAAGCGCCTCTGCCAGACTGGTACTCTGACAAAGGCGGGCAACCCGTAAACCATGCAAAACGGGGTATGCAGGCAGTATAACACGCCTGCTGCCCCTCTGTAAAGAGAGGATAAGTATTTATCATGCATATTGTAACAGATATTAAAGCAGCCGTTAAAATATTCTCGGAGATCAGGAAGGCACGGAAAGAGGGCGCTGCAGTTGAAGTAAGACAGTTTAATCAGTTTCCATTTGTCAGGTGTGGAGGATTCTATAATACGGTGGAAGGCCTGACGCTTTCGTACCTTGATATGAAGATCGTGGACAATTCGCAGGAGGCTTTTAACAGGCTTTCAGAGGATGTAAAAAATCTGCTGTACTTTTCTCCAAAGGACGGGGAGTTTGCAGACCGGGCGAACTTCTGGCGGTATCTGCTGGAACCTGTGCTTACTGCGGAAGAACTGCGGACTGCCATGATATGCATTTTGCGCTGGTATATCCATATTAAGCACATGCACCTGGGGATGGATGTCCCAGAATATGGACCGAAGGGGGTGCGGGCATGATGGAGATTTTAAACGCTGTACATAACATTGTATCTGTCAGCCCGGAGGACCTTCCGGAGCATCCGCGGAAAAGGCAGACAATTTACTATTCGGATGAAAAAGACATGGTCGTGATTACCAGATGGGGCGGCGACACAAAGATGATCGGGGAGATGATTGCCAATTATCTGGAACTCTCCCCGGAAGGGAAACAGCAGGCAGAGGAGTTTTGCCTGTCCTCCGGGAGTGATGCAGTAATCGCCCTGAATAACATGCTCAAAGAGATCGCCCGGATACGCCGGGAGAAAGGACAGATCACAGTGAAAACGGATGAAATCAGAATCTTTCCATGTTTCGCAGAGCATCCCCCGAAGCCGGAGAAGATGGAGGGTAAGGACCTGTATTATCAGGCGCACGGCTCCTTTGAGTCGGAGATCATCATTGACAGAACCGGGAACCTGATAGACGGATACACCAGCTATCTGCTGGCGGTACGGTACGGCGTGTCCTCTGTCCCTGTCAGGTACGGCAGGCGGCAGATCATCACCGCAGCGCACAGGCCGGGCGGTCCCCTGTATTCGTGGGAACTTCCGGGGCTTCTGGTGGGTAAGGTCCATCCGGGCGATAAAGTCACGGTACGGACTGCCAGAGGCTACAGGAGAGTCACTGTAGAGGCGGTGGAGGAATATTCAGGGCAGGGGCCGGAGCCGCTTAAGATGGTGGTAAGAAAAGGCAGGATGCGGAGAAGGTAAAGAGAGCAGGGACGGCAGCAGGGAATATATACGCCTGCTGCTTGTTTTTTAATTTAAGTATTTTATTATTCAATGTAATGAAATAAGAGACGCAGAGCGCCTCTTATAGTTTGTGAAAATGCTTCATCATGTTGTAATTAACTTTTTCTGATTCATAAACCTTAAAAATTAGCCAAAAATTGTAATATCTCCCACACTCATAGTATTTTCCTCCTTGCATTTTCAATTATATTATATATTCCATTTTGACAATCGTCAATCAAATTTTATTAACAATACTTCCTTTATTTGTGTAATTCCTTGCCATGCTTATCTTCTTCTGCTTTTCTTCCTGATCTCTCTGATCCCACTTTTTATATAATTCAATTACATTCGTGTAATATTTTGAACCTTCCAGTTCATTTAAAACAGCAATATTATAGTATAAAACATAAACCATCATCAAATATGTCTGATGCAATGATTGATATACTACAGATTCATCTGCTGTTCCATGAGAAAAATGCATTGCAAAAAACTCTAAATTGTTTAATGCCTCAGTCACTATATTTCCCATAAATTTTTGAATAATAACTGATCGATTCAAGGAAATTGTTGCTTCTTTTTTCTCATCGTTAACCTTAACTTTAGCCACTTTATCTATATTAAGATTTAAGTTGTAAATTTCATCAGCTTGCATAACAGCCTGTATAAATTTATCAGATTGTCGAATAGTTTCAATTTTTCTTGCTCCTTCTTCTCCTAAAAAAGAATTTAATTCTGTTTTATCGAAAACATCTATTTTACTTTTGTCAATCTTCTTAACAATTTCCATTAATCCGGAATTTTTATAAACAAATTGTATAGGTGCATACTTTTTCAAAATATTGTTTTTATAATACTCGGCAAGGTCTATAGCCCTTTGAATACATTCTATATTCATTTTTGAACGTTCGGCTTTAGTAGTAAGTGTATATTGCCAAACTCCGATAATTCCACCAATTACAACTGCCAAACTTGCTACAATTTGAGTAACATAATACACATTCTCCAAAATAGTTCCATCTGTTAAAGCATGGTTTACATTTTGTGCTCCATTAATACTATACTAAACACCGATTAGATTTGCAGTTTATACTTTAGTTTTCATACAAAAAG
>CANOBT010000301.1 GCA_947564305.1 uncultured Lachnospiraceae bacterium
GGACTGAAAATCCTCGTGTCGCTGGTTCGATTCCGGCTCTGGGCATTTTGTTTACCTAAAATAGTGAGGGCGTGTAGCTCAGGTGGTAGAGCACTTGACTTTTAATCAAGTTGTCCCGGGTTCGAATCCCGGCACGCTCAGTAAAAATAATCCCGAAAATCTCTTCTTGAAAGATGATTTTCGGGATTATTTTATATGGTCTGCTTCTTAAAACAAGAGTCCCATGGTCTTCTGGCCTTCCTGCTCGGCTTTCTTCTTTTGCAGCATCATGGAAATACTCTGCATCGTCTGCTGGTGTGTCAGTTCTTGAAGTGTCTTTGCAATGTCAGTGTCTCCCATACGGCTCTGGGCTGCAGTAAGATTAATGGAAGCATATCCATTATAATCAATTGCATGTTCCAGAGAATTAGACTGTGCGCCGAAGGTGCTGCGATTGCTGGTAACTTGTGTCAAGGCATCATCAATGGCCTGTAAATCAAAATCCTTCGTGACATCGAAGTCTGCAATGCCAAGCGCCTGCAATGTAGAATTGGCTGCATGATTGACAGTAATAGAACCGCCGCCGCCATCCGATACGAGCTGAACACCATTACTCATACTGCCGTCAAGCATATTCATTCCATTGAAACGAGTCTGAGTCGCAATATGTTCAATACCTTGCTTCAACTGCTCGACTTCCTTCTGGATATCTGCCCGATTCATACCATTCAGCGTTGAATTGCTGGCACGTAAGCCTAATTCACGCATTCTTTGCAGATGGCTGGTAATGCTGCCAAGCGCAGAGTCGGAAGTATTCAGCATGTTCGTTCCGTCACCAAGATTCTTCGTACCTGTATTATAGCCCGTCACCTGAGCTTTTTCGTTCTCGACAATCGCCAGTTCAGCGGCGCCGTCCGCAGCAGACATTAACCTGTTACCACTTGAAATATGCCCGTACAAATAAGGGGTTGTGCTGCTTATTGCGGAAATTCTGCTCATCTATATTCCTCCTTTCAGAATTATATTAAGGTGTGCCCTTGGGTATACTTTCATATATAATATCGTACAAATTTTAAAAATGATTACCATTATTTTCATATTGAATGCTATTTTTTGTGAATTGGTAATCTCGTAGTGCCTGTTCTATTTTCATGCGGCCGCGGATACGGATAGGAAGGCATATATCATTTTCAAGGAAACAACAATTGCCTGAAAATTTCACGACATAGTCGGCGTTGACCAGTATCCCCTTGTTGATCAGAATAAAGCGAGGCTCCTGGTGAGTCAGGCAAATAAATTCAGACATCGTCATACGGCTTCTCAGAATGGATTCATCCGTAAGGGTGATGTTCAGGTAGTGTCCGTCAGTGACCGCGGAAATGATATCTCGATATAAAACGGGAATCGTTCTTCGCCCACTGACAATCTCCATGTGTTGAGGATAAGGGAAAAGTACCGACATGGCATCCTGCAAGACTTTCGTCACCCGCTCTTGAGAGATGGGTTTGACAATATATTCAAAGGCGTGGCAGGAAAATGCATCCGGCATAAATTCACTGCTGGATGTCAGAAACACAAGGATACAGAAGTTATCTTTCTGTCTCATCTTTAGTGCGACAGTGATTCCGCTCATTTCTTCCATGTAAATATCCATGAAAACTATGGAAAATTTATTTTTTTCAAATTGGCCGAGAAATGATTCGCCGCTAATGAAAGAGGCAATATCAGTCTGAATTCTGTGTTCTTCACAAAAATCACGGCAGATTTGTACCATTTTATCTAAAAAGATTGGTTCATCATCAACGATTGCAATTTTCAATAAGTCTCCCCTCATTTCTTAGAGTATTAAGGTCGTTCACTATTTTATCATATAGGGAATGTTTTTGCCACAAAATTGATGTTCCTGCCAGAGGGGTTTGCTTTTTCACAAATGAATAATATGATATTAAAGAATACAGATGCATACTTTTGGCAGAAAATGAGGAGGAAATTATTTATGAAGAAAACAATAAAGCGCATAAGGGGTATATGGCTGTCGGTTTGCATAGCAGCTTTTTGTGTGGTCAATGTATACGCTAAAGAGGAGCAAACGCCTGTGGTTTATGACTCGGGAAGTGGATATACGGCAGAGAAGATTACCCATTCCAAGAAAGATGTCATGACGACAGACGGTATAGTAGACTATACAGGGAACGGAACGTTGGCCGTAAATTTGGAGAATGGGGAGGGAGACCGCGGACAGAATTATTCCTGGGGGTCGATTGGTTATGGGGATTACATGTATATCGGCACCTGTTATGGTGCATGGACGTCTACATTACAATTTATGAAAATGAACCTTGGGCATAACTATGATGATGCGGTCATGAAGGAAGCTTTGGATACCTACTATCATGGTCATATGTATACAGGGGAGGAAGACGGGGCAGAGGCTTTGGGGATTCTGCTGAAGCTGAACGTTAAGACCGGAGAGGTAAAGATTTTGATGTCCAAGGAACTGACAGGACAGAATACAATTTTTCGGAATGCCGTGGAATTTAAGGGAAAATTATATTTCTGCGGCGCCGTGAATACCATACCTTGTATCTATCAGGTGAATCCGGAAACAGATGAATGTAAGCAGGTGTATGCTGGCATGACGATGGAGGAATATATGGAGGCATACAAGAAAGGCGTGTCTGTGGGAATCCGGGGAATGTGCGTGTATGAGGATAAGCTGATTGTCAGTTGTATCAATACCGACGGTGCAGTGATTTGTGAGTCGGAAAATCCCACCGACCAGCAGTCCTTCAAAGTTATCGCCACGGATGAGGAGCTGTTCCATTATCCTGCGTACAATTACTGTGACAGTATTTATGGAGGCTCTATTTTCGACATGACACAGTATGGAAAGAGCTTGTATGTTTCTATCTGCACCGGTAAACCGGAAAATGCGATAGATGAGAATACCATGCAGCCTTTTGGGATTGTGCGGGGAGATGTACAGGAGGACGGAAGCTGGAAATGGACGAGCGTCGTAGGCGACAAGGAAAATGACGGGGCGAAATATACATTTGGCATTGACCCGGAACGGACACGAAGCGGGGCTGCGAACCTGATTTCATTTGGCGGCTATCTCTATATCGGGGAATATAATGACGAGGAGATTGCGGTAGAAAGGATGTTGTTCGATAATGATTTTACATTTATGAATCTGAATTTTGAGCAGCCTGTAAATTTCTACCGGATGGACGAAGACGAGAATGTAGAGCTGATAGTTGGGGATGAGGATGAAATGTTCCCGGAGGGCGGCCTGTCCGGAATGGGCTCCGGATTTGGATGCAATGAGAATCAGTATATCTGGAAGATGGTGGAGTACGACGGGAAACTCTATGTGGGAACATATGATGCAAGTAGTTTTTTACTTCCGTTGGATGAGTATATGAATGATGAAAATGCAGACCAGGATTGGAAAGACAAAGTAGATGGTTATGTAGAGAAGTTATGCAGCGATTATCAGGGAGTTCCTGAGAGCGCCGTTACATGTGGGGAGTATTTAGATAAAGCGATTTTTGGATTTGACTTGTATGTGACAGAAGACGGTATTCATTTTACAAAAATTACGGATGATGGTTTTGGGGATCCTTATAACCATGGATGCCGCGCGTTTGGTATTACGGATGAAGGATTGTTTGTGGGTACGGCCAATCCTTTCTATGGGACGCAGGTGTGGAGGCTCAGTGAAAATGCGGATTTGGAAAAAACGGATGGGGGAGATGAGATACAGGATGACGTGGATGCAGTAAATGATAGTGACAAAACGGACAGAGGAAACATAGGTATTCTTGTAGGAGTACTTATAGCCGCAGCAGTGTTTCTGTTGGCTGTTTATAGAAAAAAGAAACAGAAATAGTCAGAAGATGTTGACAAGATTTGTAAATTCGTATATATTGTTTATCAGATAAAAGGGAGTAACTTGCGTATCCCGGACTGCCGGGACGTTTACGATGTCGTCAGTACGATGATAGACCATCCGTATCGTAATGAAATGGTGAGACTTTTATTGCATAGTTCTGTGCAATAGAAGTCTCTTTTTTTTATTCTAATGCCTGTATTGATTAAAATATGGGTATGCTATGAATTAAGTAGGCATATTGGCCGTAAGAGATTAGGACGGCAATATCCTATATTGAGAAAAAGAGATTTCTATATGCAGGAACGTAGGTCATGGATTTTTATAAATGCCAGGAAAGAGAGGAAATGTTTATGCTGACGAATGAACAGGCGAGAAGAAATCAGGAGAAATTTGGGTTAAATGAACTGACAGCAGGGAAGAAAAAGAGTACGTTCCGGATATTTCTGGAGCAGTTCAAGGATTTTCTTGTTGTCATTTTAATGGCCGCGGCTTTTGTTTCGGGATTTTTGGGAGATGCTGAAAGCGCGATTGTCATTCTTGTCGTGATTACCATGAATGCCGTTCTGGGAACGGTACAGACAGTGAAGGCAGAGCAGTCTTTAGACGGATTGAGGAAGTTGTCTGCGCCTGCGGCCAAGGTAATGAGGGACGGTGTGCTCAGACAGATTCCTTCCCGGGAGGTTACGGTGGGTGACGAGGTCATAATCGAGGCGGGAGACTGTATCCCTGCCGATGGCCGGTTACTGACTTGTGCTAGTTTAGAGGTGGATGAGAGTACGCTGACCGGCGAGAGCCTTGCCGTGGAAAAATCTCTTGATGATCCTCCTTGCGGGGCGGCGCTTGGAGATCAGACAAACAAGGTATTTTCCGGAAGTTTTGTCACTTACGGCAGAGGAACTTATGAAGTGACGGATATCGGCATGAAGACGGAGGTTGGAAAGATTGCAGGGCTTTTGAATACGGCTTCGGAAAAACGGACGCCTTTGCAGGTAAGCTTAGATGAATTCGGAAAGAAATTGTCGGTTATTATATTGGTGTTCTGCGGGATACTTTTTGTAATGAGCATCTTGCGGGGCGGTTCTGTGGTGGATGCATTTTTGTTTGCGGTCGCGCTTGCAGTTGCGGCGATTCCTGAGGCGTTAAGTTCAATCGTCACGATTGTATTGTCGTTTGGTACGCAGAAAATGGCGAAGGAGCATGCTATCATAAGAAAATTACAGGCTGTGGAGGGGCTTGGCAGCGTGTCGGTCATTTGCTCGGATAAGACGGGGACTCTGACCCAGAATCGGATGACCGTGGAAGAGT
>CANOBT010000302.1 GCA_947564305.1 uncultured Lachnospiraceae bacterium
TTTAAATGTAAAAAGTAATTAATGCTATTCTCTCTGAATTCCTGTAGACACAGCTTCATTGGATTGTTTCAGACAAAAAAGAATCCATTACCGTAGAGCCTCGTTTGGAGGGGCTTAGAATATATGAAAATCCGGTGGGTGTTTTGACTAATAATCCGCCCTTTGACCAGCAGATGATGGCATTGTGTAATTATATGTATTTATCGCCGAAAGCACCGGTCAATCATTTTTCTTCCAAACTGAATTTCAAACCATACAGCCGCGGAATGGGCGCAATCGGACTTCCGGGAGATCTTTCCTCCCAATCCCGGTTTGTAAGAGCTGCATTTGTAAAAATGAATTCTGTTTCGGGAGAAGGAGAAGCAGAAAGTGTCAGCCAGTTTTTTCATATTTTAAATTCTGTGGATCAGCAGAGGGGATGCTGTCAGCTGGATGACGGTCAGTATGAGATTACGATTTATACTTCCTGTTGTAATACAGATAGGGGGATTTATTATTATACTACGTATGACAATCATCAGATTACGGCAGTGGATATGTACAAAGAAGATTTGGAGCAGGATCAGCTGGTGCGGTATGCGCTGATTCAGGGAGAACAGATTAGAGGGCAGAACTTTTGAAAAAGACGCTGGAACAAAAACTTATTGGGATACTGAGATAGAAACTACAAAATACCGATGGCCGGAAAGAAAGATAAGCGGGCAGAATGTCTGTATGAGAAAGCGGTTGCGCTTTGGAGTGTGTGAAGAAGGGTGAATAGAAAAATAACGGAGGTGCTTTATGGGATTTATAGCGGCAAAATGTACAGCATGTGGAGCAAATATTGAAGTGGATGATACAAAGGAATCAGGTATATGTAAATATTGTGGTACAGCATTTGTAACAGAAAGGGTAATCAATCATTATCATACATATGTAATCAATAACAATAATTTTGCCGGAGCTACGATTCATGTAGAAGGATCGGACGTAGATGATTTATTGGAATTGGCAAAAACAGAATTGTTACTTCGTAATTATTCAAATGCAAACGTATATTTAGATGAAATAAGAAAGCACGGTACAGATGCGAATCAAAAAATTTCACATTTATTTGAAGAGCTGGGATTGATTGAATGGACTAAAGTTGCTTGGAATAAGAATAGAATATCAGAAGAAACACGGAATTTAATTTATGAAATAACAACATATGATTCGCAAAATCTGAACGTGTGGATGTCACTGTTGGAAATAACTGATTGGGCACATAATATGATATCTTATGGAGAGAAAGTGATCGCACTTGCTCCGCAAGATCAGAAAGAATATTATAAAGAAAAGGTTTATGAAATATACATAAAAACAGAGTATAATGATGAGAGACCTGCAACAACAATCAACTTAATTTCTGAGATTCCGCATGATTATATAATGGGAAATGAGAGATTACAATCCATATTTTTTGAATATTGTAAGAAATACATTTCAGAAAAACCAGTTGCAGTAATCATTGCAAATGAAAAAGAAATAAAGGCATGGTGTGAGCAGTTACAAAGTGATAAAAGAGCTGAAATTGAAAAAATGATCAAAGAACGTCAGAGTAATGGATGCTATATTGCTACATGTGTATATGGATCTTATGATTGTGCGCAGGTATTGACTTTAAGGAGATTTCGAGATAAAACGCTCAGAAAGACATGGTATGGCAGAATGTTTATTAAGTGCTATTATGCAATTAGTCCGACGTTGGTAAAATGGTTTGGAGAGAAATGGTGGTTTAGAAGTTTTTGGAAGTCCAGATTAGATGAAATGATTTCTGTTTTGAATGATAAAGAGATAGATGTATAAAATAAAAGATCATGGCGTAACCGAAAAATGATTAATATGATTTTTTATTAGTGTTGGCGATACTATTTTGGAAGAAATTGTGGGTATTGCTTATCCGAGGATGTAGTAGAACAGGGAATATATATTTAAAGCAATTTGTAAAAGAAGGAAAACTTAAGAGATTATAGGAAAATTATAATTTGGAGTTGATAAAGTGGACAATCTTACCAAAGAGCAAAGGCATAAAAACATGTGTAATATCAGGTCCAGAGATACCGGCATTGAATTGATGTTGCGGAAAGAACTGTGGGCAAGAGGATACCGGTATAGAAAAAACTATGCCGCACTTCCAGGGAAACCGGATATTGCATTGACAAAATATAAGATAGCGATTTTTTGTGATAGTGAGTTTTTCCATGGGAAGGACTGGAAGGTTTTGAAACCGCGTCTGGAAGCAGGTAGCAATCCAGAGTATTGGAAGAAAAAAATTCTGAGGAACATGGAGCGAGATGACGAAGTGAATAAAGCGCTTATGTTTATGGGCTGGACAGTGATCCGGTTCTGGGGGAAAGATATTTTGAAAAACTGCGGAGAGTGCATTCAGGTGATTGAAGAATGTATTTTTGAATTGAATATGCAGAGTGACAGGATGTTTCTTGGGGCAGATGATGAGTGATGGTAGCAAGTTTCGGATTTGTCTGCTATAATTGCAGTAATCATAGAGGATGGAGAAAAGAAGATGCGTTTATTATATTCTAATATGCTTCCTTTGAAGCTGGGGGACGGGCAGACGGCATTTATAGACTATTTTATGGATGCAGTGCGTAAAGCGGATGAAATTGATATTGCGGTTGGGTATGTATCAAAGGCCGCATTAAAACAGTTGCAGAGTTTGGTTGATGAGGCTGGGATAAAAAGAATCTGTCTGACTATCGGTATGTATTATCATGAGGGAATGCCGGAGGGGACATATAATGTGGCAGTGGCATTGAATGAGGATTGGACAAGCCGTGGAATTGGTGAAGTGCGTTTAGTGCGGACATTTAAATACCATGGAAAAGTATATGTTTTTTACAAGGATGGAAAACCGTTTTCTGCTGTTATCGGTTCGCACAATTTAGGGGCAATCAAGCTGGAAGCGTCTAATTTGCGCCAGTATGAATTGTCAGCGGTGACGGAGAAACTGGAAGAACTGCAGGAGGTTTCTGCTCATGTCAGTGATATTATGCTTCCAAAGTGTTCGGCTAATATAGCTGATTTAGACGACGTGCCATTGATCCGGGAAGTGAACAGGGCTCTGGTGGATCAGGAATTTGTGGATAAGGTTACGCCGGAAGAAGTGGATGCTTATAAGAAAAGGATGACAGAGATTTCTTTTGAACTTCCCCTGAAAGTGCCAGAGGATGAGAATGACCAGTCTATGCGTGGGTCTAACATAAATGTGTGCTATGCAAGCGGAAGAAAGCGTGTATGGTGGGAGATTGAAATGGTAATCAGCAAGGCTGTCAGGGATATGCCGGGATATCCGCTCCATCAGAAGCCATTTATGGCGATTACGGATGATGGCTGGAAGTTTCAAGCCTGGACCTGCGGACAGAACAATAAAAATCTGTATTCAAAAGATGATTTGAAGATTATGGGGCGTTGGATTAAAGGTCGCCTTGTGGCAGCTGGGCTTGTGGAGCCGGTGAACAGGGTAGAGAGCGATTTGGAGGGAAAAGGGGTTATTACACATAAGATGCTGAATAAGTATGGACGTGATACCATTACGCTGACCAAAACAGATATCGTAACAAAAGCAGAAGATGGTACGGAACTGGAAGTATGGATGTTATCATTCCTTCCGGAAAGCAGACGCCAGCAGGAGGATACGGATGAAATATCTTGAAACATATTTGAAAACAATAGAAGAACGGGGGAACAGGCAGTTAGCTGATTCCATTAGAAAAACGGTGGATAATATTGCTCCAAAATATCTTGAGGGCTTTTCGTTTTGTGACCATGAAGTGGGGCTTCTCTTTGGCAATGTGCAGTCTGGAAAAACAGGGCAGATGTTTGGGGTGATTTCTGCGGCGGCAGATTTAGGATTTCCGGTATTTTTGATTCTGACAACAGATAATGTCATACTGCAGCAGCAGACCATTGAGAGGGTAAGGGAAGATTTACAAGGATTCTGTATATGTGATGAATATGATTCGGAGATTTTCGCTGAAAATTGTCTGATGCAGCCTGCTGTCATTGTGTTGAAGAAAAATGTAAGGACTTTGAAGCAGTGGTCTAATATCTTAGGTTCTACAGGCTTTATGAGGGGGAATCCTCTATTTATCATTGATGATGAGGCGGATGCGGCTTCTTTAAATACAATGATCAATAGAAACAGCAAATCTTCCATTAACAGGTATCTGGATGACATTAAGGCGAGATCAGCGTGCAGTATTTATCTGCAGGTTACGGGAACCCCGCAGGCTCTGCTGCTACAGACAATGTCGTCAGGATGGCATCCTTATTTTGCATATTATTTTCAGCCGGGAAATGGTTATCTGGGGGGAGATTTTTTCTTTCCGATAGAAGGAGCCGGGGATTGTATTTCCTATATAGATACGCTGGACAACCCATTAGAAGAGGCGTTAATGCATCATCTGGCAGTATCGGGGATCATGCTGACGGCGGGAAAGAAGGTATCTAATTTTTTAATCCATCCCAGTGTAAGAAAAGCAGTGCATGGAAGATATCAGCAGGAAGTTTCTAAGGCTTTGGCAGAGTTAAAAGGGAAATGCAGAGATGCAGGATTTGCTGTGGAATTGAAACAGCGGTATGATCGGATGAATCCGGATAAGTTCCAGAAGAAAGATTTTAAGGAGGTTTTAGTTTTCACACAGGAGCTGTTGGAGAATGATAAGGTAAAAGTTCTTGTAATGAATGGAAGTTCTGATGTGAGCAGTGGGGATTATGCCTCTGGTTCCAATGTGATTATTGGTGGAAATACGCTTGGACGGGGAGTTACTTTTGCGGGGCTGCAGACGATTTATTATACAAGGACGGCGAAAAAGCCGCAGGCAGATACAATGTGGCAGCACAGCCGCATGTTTGGCTATGACAGGGATGCTGGGCTTATGAAGGTGTTTATAGACGAACATTTATATAAGCTGTTTGCGGATATCAATGCAACGAACAATTCTATTATCTCCCAGGTGGAGAGAGGGACGGCTGATGTGAAGATTTATTATCCAGAGGGATTGAATCCGACAAGGAAAAATGTTCTGGATAATAAGAAGCTGGCGATGATTTCAGGAGGGACAAATTATTATCAATATTCGCCGGAAAACCAAGCCGACGCGTCACTCGTGT
>CANOBT010000303.1 GCA_947564305.1 uncultured Lachnospiraceae bacterium
GAAGGGGTTTTGGCCTCTTCCTTTTGCTTTTGCCAACTATAATTTTACACTAACCTCTCCCTCATATATCATTTTATTCTCTTTGGGGAAATTGAGTATCCACTGAAAATGAAATAGATAATTATGTATTGCTGCGAACAGTCGAATACTTTATAATAAAATCGGATAAAAACAGGTTTATGCTTATTAAACGGGGTGAAACTGTTAGAACGCATAATGTCAGGGAGGTTACTATGGTTGACATAAAAAACAAAGAGTATTGCCCTACCTTGGAAGAAATCGGAGAATTCATTCATAATTCCGTCTTTTTGCAGTTTTGTGCAGAAATCAGTGCAGAATATAGCTGCAGAGAAAAAATAGAATTCAGCTCGTGCAGTTGGGAATATGGCTGGAATGTAAAATATAAAAAAGCCGGTAAAAGCCTTTGTACCATATACCCAAGAGATGGTTATTTCACGGTATTAGTCGTGGTTGGTGATAGAGAGAAGGCGGCCGTTGAAGCTGTTTTACCGGAATGTACACCCGAATTAAGAAATATCTATGAGCAGACAAAACCGGGAAACGGTCAAAGGTGGTTAATGATTGACCTGGAGGACAAGGACAAGATATATACGGATGTATTTCGCCTGATCGAAATCCGGAGAAGATAACAAAATACGCATTTATTTCCCCTCTTCCAAACCGAAGTGCTTTGCCAGAATCGACAGTACTTCTTCCCTCGTATCATTTTCAAAATCCGAACGAGTATAAGTAAAAAAGCCTGTATGCGCCCAGTCAATCTCCAGCGGAGGATGATATAATGCCCAGGAATTAAAATTTTTCAGTGCCGCTTCCGGATCCGGACAAAGCTGAATCTGCTCCATCATAAATTTCTTGTCCGGGTCATCTCTGTCAAAAAAACGAGTGGCACAAATATCCGGCGGATCACAAAGCATAATGGCAACACGATGATACACTGAAATCTGCCTCAACACATCCGGCGGGATGTTGGTATCCACAATGACCTTCTTCCCCGATGCCGCCAGCCTAAGCAGCTCCAGAATTTCAATTTCCACACACTCCCTGGACACCTGGTCCGTCCAGTTCCAATGCTCTTCCGGAGTCATATTGAGCCACTCCTGCCAGCCGCTCATGGTATCAAAATAGCACAGACCCGGCTGTTTCCACCGTGACAGCTTGTTCCGAGGAAATACATCATGATAATTTTCACCGCAATGGATCATATCATACCGCTGGGACAGCATCTTAACCATCGTTGATTTCCCTGCATAGCTGTGCCCGTTTATAAAGTATACATTTTGCAGATAATGCTGAATTAAATTGTCACTTAACTGTAGTTTCATTGATAACCCCCAATACTATTTTGCCACAACGGCTGCATCTGGGTAGAGGCTTTGTACATACTCTGCCAAATCCTGCAAATATTTTCTTCCTTTGTTTTGTCTGCCCCTTATCTGACCCCATTATATCATCTTCCACTTTTGCAGGCAATAAAAAGCGGCTGCGCCTCCTGAAATTTGACTTTACTTTCATTTCTTACATCATAAACCATATGTCGCGACGCTCCGATATAACATAAAACAGCCTCTATAGCTGCCTTAGAAAAATGGAGCCGTATATATGAATATTATCGAAATATTAAAAATCCTGAGATTAATTTATCGCCCGGAAAACGCTTACTACGACAGTGAAAAAGGGCAGCATCTGCATCGTATCCCTGCAGATCTTTCAGACGCTCAGCTGGAAACCCTGAAACAGGCAGGACGCATGCCCAATCAAATGTCCTGTCCTGAACATGATGAAATTTGGAACAATCTATACACACTGGCCGGTACATGGACCTTGTCTCAAGCGGCAGACTCATTTATAGCAGGTTTATGGAGCGCCTCTTTCCTGTGGCAGTCTGCCTTAAACGCAAAGCTTCTTTCTCTTGTCACACCCCGACATTCCTTCACCCCTTACAAAGGCTCTCCCGAAACCTGTATCATCTGCGGCTTTCGGAAAAAAGCTGTAGATGAAACGCTGCTTTGGTATAACCGTATAACAGGCGGTGTCCCTCTGGACGGCGATCCTATAGGATATGCTTTTGCGTTACTTGAAATGTCAAAACTGGGACAGCCTCCCACTCCTACGTTCTATGACCTGTGGACTTTTCGCGCGATTTTAACCGTAATCCGGCAAATGCCGCCAAACTCAAGATACAGTAAAGTGAGAGATACTCTGCATAAAGAACGTCTGCTGCCCGCTGCCCAAAAGGGAACTGTATGCTCTTTGCTGGAAGCACTGGCACTGGCGGGAATTTTAGATACGCCTGAACATCCGGGGATGGCAACGCGCTTTACAACCTATCAGGAACGGGATTTACGTCCTTCCGTCAGAGTGGAGGTACAGGCCCCTCTTGCATGGTGGAATTCTTCCATCGGCATTAACGAGAGTGCTTTAGAAAAAATTTTTTGCAGAACCGATTGTTCTTCCGTTTCTCTCACAGACCGTCCTACGCCTGCCCTTCCTTTGTCTCAAACAAATACAGGCAGTCTGCAGAAGCAAAAAACACCTCAAAAAAGACTGCCCTCGTCTCCCGACGCCGGGAAAGGCCCTGTCCAGTCAGGAGATGTTTATGCCATTCGCATTCAAGACAGCGTATGGGTCACGGCCTACTGCCACAGGACGGAAGGAAAATATGCAGTAATGGAATACCTGGAGGGCATCTTCTCTGAAATGCCCGAAAAATCAAGGATAACGAATATTTTCCGTCTTCGCGGCAGTAAAAGGTGGCAGGCGAAGACATCCGGCATGGACAGGACTACAGGCATAAAACGTATTGCCCGAAATATTCCGGCCCCCAAAACCGAGCTTGCCGAACCGGACAAAATATCCTTTGCTACAGCGGCAAGCCTGAAGCATCTGGCCTGCTGGTGCTTTCCGTTTTAGCACATTCCCGGCAAACAGTCACTTCAAACACCCTGGTCAGCAAAAGAACTTATTGCCGCCAGCGCTTCCTCTTCCAGTCCCCTGCATCTTTGCAGAATGCCGATATATGCCTGCCGCATCATTCTGGCCTCCGCCGCATTTTCAGGCGTCTTGGGAAGCATTTCATTCAAACATTTTTCACAAATAGACAGGATTTCGTCATATTTTGAAATTGCAGTCCGGATGGAACTGTCATCAATATCCTGTATCAAATGTATACAGCATTCAAGGAACTGCCTTATCCGCAGTTTGCCTTCATAGTGTATAAAAATATGCGGAAACATACATTCAATATCTGTCATCTCCCGATTTGTTTCTTTTCGGAGCTCTTCACACCAATTATCATAGATAACCAGTCCATAGCCCATAAGGGGCTCTTCAAACAAATGTACTTTATTGCTTAAAAGCGCATATCCTTTTTGCAGAACTTTTCTGCACTGATCAACGACAGAATCCGTTTTAGAGCCAGACTTAATAAGAAGCAGTTCCGAATCCTTCAAATACCATTCGGAAAAACTTTTCAGCTGTTCAAAAGACATGATGGAATTTTTCTCATCATCCCCATCTAGAAAGGGGAGTCCCTTTAAAGTTCTTCCTGAATCAGAATATCCTGTTGCCAGTATGGTGTCTATATATTCTTTGGGTATAACGATTACGGGATACCCGCTCCTTATATGGTTTATCGCCGTCTGTATAAACTCCTTCTGTGAATACTCTGTTTTTTTGTGAATCTCACAGGTTAATCCATACACCGCAAGACATTCTTCCCAATTATCCTCAAACCCCCAGGAATAACCAAAGCTGATGCCGGAAAATGCCCCCTGAAGTATATACTCTGTATCATCATTAATTTGTCGGTTCATTGCATCCCGGCGCGTCTCAAGACCCATAAAAAGCTTGATTGCGGACAGGATTGCAGGCTTCGACATACTCCGCGGCCAGGTTCTGCCTGTAAACTCCGCAACAGGTGCATATGGCAGCAGTATATGCTCAAAATTTGCATTTACAGCAGGCATGGGCGCCGGAAAAAAAATCTGATCCATTGTGCATTCCAATAATTCCGATAACTCCACAAGAAGAGACAATTCCGGCATCGCATGTCCATTTTCCCATTTACTCACTGCCTGAGGACTTATATCTAATTGCCTGGCGACATCCTCCTGCGTCAATCCCTTGTTTTTTCTAAACAGCGTAATTTGTTTCCCGACTTTCACAGTATCTAACATTTTTGACTCCTTCCAAGTTATTTGTTATCTTCATTATAGGGGAACAAAGACATCTTTACCATCATTGCATGGTTGTGTTTCAGACACAAAATTCAACCTGAGGTTAAGTTTATCAATACGCTCAACATTTTTATTATAACTCTTTTTATTCGGCGAAAACAGTTTACTTACGCTCTCGCAAAATGTGCCATACATCATCACCACCAAAACCACATTTACGATATAACCCTTCCGAATTATCAGTATTTGCGCATTTCCCGGATACCGTAACAAATCTTGCCGCTTTTCTCATTCTCCACAACAGTTCTAACACAAGATAACTCCCTAATCCACGTCTGCGATAATCCTTTGATACCTGCAGCCATTCCAATACGCCCTCGCCAATCTCACGGTCCAGTTCGGCAATACCAGTTGCCACAATTTTTCCTTTATCATCATCTCTGACAGCCAGCCAAAGCTCTGCACAATATTGTTCTCTGGCCAAGTAACTCTGTATTTCAGACATTGTAATGCCAATATCTTCATAACAGCTGTTGATATGATTCACAAATTCAGGTACAGAGGCTTCATATAGAGAATAACCCTCCGGCAATGACACAGGCTTTAACTCCCGCATACGATGCTGTAAACGAAAATATGGTTCATCAGAGTATCGTTTCAGCATCTCTGTATTGAACTCCCTGTCATGCAAAATTTTCATATTATCAGGTATGGAAATACAAACCTAAACCATCCCAGATATTTTTGAATGCCCTACAATACACCGCTTTCTAAAATGGAAAAGGAAACCTTTTCGCAATTTATTTCCGCTTCTGCCCCATATGGCAGAACGCAGACAGGAGAAGAATGTCCGAAATTCACTCCATAAATAACCGGAAGCTTCCCCTGTCCCAATCGGGACAACACATCTCTTAC
>CANOBT010000304.1 GCA_947564305.1 uncultured Lachnospiraceae bacterium
TTATTTAGCTGTCCCATATGTACGGAAGTATTCGGCTTATACCCTCTGACAGCTACTTCCTGAAAAGCATCATTTCCACTTTCAAGGGATATTCTATAAGAAAAACTAATAGAAAAGGAACGTATCTCTCTCCTGATACGTCTCTTTTTTCACCCCATCATTCAAATGCTTCCGCAACGTCTTTCAGATACTTTGTAACTGGTAAATGCTAGGGCAATGGCTTTCGCAAGATTTACATCCCACACATTCACTTGCCATTCCCCTGCCGATTGCGGCACGCTCATATAATGCACGCATTGTTTTATGATAATTGTACAGATTGAAGTATGTCGGAATATCAATATTTTTCGGACAGTCATCAGTACAATAGCGGCAGCCTGTACACGGAATCGCAACTGTCCCCTTATAGATTTCTGTTACTTTTCGGATCATTCTCTTCCAAAACCGGAAAACGCATGCAGCCAAACCCTAATAAATTCTTTTCATTCCTCACCAGACTCTCCTCCTTATAACCGATAAACCTTTGTTCCATATGCAGGCAAGATTACTTTACCTTCCGCCTTTTCCTGATCATCCAAATCTGTCACTGCTTTCCCCAGACAGATTTCCTGTTCTTTGTCCGAAAAATTCAGGACAAACAAATACTTTTTATCCTCTTTTCTGCGGACTGCAATCTCGCATTCTTCCGGTGCCTGGACGAGCTGTGCAAATGGCTCCATGATTCCCAGATATTCAAAGAATGCCTTCATATTCTCTCTTGTGAATACACCTCCGAAATGAAGAACCTTCCCTTCTCCCACTTTTGTTTCCACAAGCGCAGTCTCTCCTGCATAGAAACTGTTCTTATAAACTGCCAGCACCTTTGCGTCTGAACCTGTGGTTTCCAGAATATCATTGAATACTCCTGTATCCATCTTCACTCCATTCCAGTCTGCCGTCACCTGGTCATCTGCTGGTCCTACCAGTGTAAACTCTTTTACCGCACTCTGGGTAAGGGAAGCCAGAAGTCCGGGCATTCTCTTCATGACACAATGACCGTTTACATCCTTCTGTCCGGTACGTGCCCCCAAAACCAGACTTCCGCCCTGACGCACATATTCTTCCAGTAATCGGGCTGTTTTTTCTGTCAGGATCTCCGGATGTGGATAGATCAGCACCGGATATTTTTTTAGTTCCTCCAATTCTGTATTCTCTCTCATATAAACCACATCCATCGGAACATGATTTAATTGGGAAGCCACAAAAATCTCTTCCTCACTTGCATTTGCGACCCGTCCATGCCAGACATCCTGTTGGGCGTCAAAGATATTATCATAGTCCCTGACCAATGCGAAAGATGCCGCATAGTCCGCCCCTGCCACTTCATCAATCGCCCGGACTCTCCTTGCTAATTCTCGAACCTCCTTTAATTTCCGGTTGTCGCAATTGTCATAATCCAAAATACCGTGCCAGTACATTTCCGTACCAAACAGGGCGGTCCGCCACCGGAAAAAGCTGATATAATCTGCTCCATGCATAATACTCATCATTGCCCAGAGAGTCATCTGCCCTGGTTTCGGTGCCGGTGCGTCTGCATGCGTATTCCATCCATTGGCTCCGGACTGCATTTCCATAATACCGAAATGCGGACAAATGGATCTCACTTCTGTCAGATTTTTACTCCATCTCCGGTCATTCAAGATGGTATTATGCTTTGGATTCTCCCCCATGGAGTACGCAAAATTGGGATAACAGTCATAGGTATACACATCCAGACATTCCTCTTCCATCCTGTGGTTGTCCAGATTACGGAACATTCCATTTGTAGTAATGAAATCCCCCGGCTTTACATATTTTCTTAAAATATCACTCTGCATACGGCAGAACCGGATCGCGCTATCTGACACAAACCGAGTATAGTCCAGCATCTGATGTGGATTCGTCCAGCCATTGATGGTCGTGCGGGGAACATAAACTTGATCCCAGCCTGTGTAAGTCTGATTCCAGAATACAGTTCCCCAGGCCTGATTTAATTGATCCAGATTTTCGTATTTTTCCTTAAGGAAACTACGGAAAGCCAAGGTGTCGCTTTCAGAATAAAACTCATTGATCTCGCAGTTAAGCTCATTGTCAATCTGCCATCCGACGATGCAGGGATGCTTCGCGTAATGTGCCGCAATATGTTCCACTGCGTCTTTCGCCAGCTCATGCAGCTTTGAAGAATTATAGTTATAATGCCGTCTCATACCGTGACGGAACAGGACACCATCCTTACGACAATTCAAGATCTCCGGATACTTTTCCGTCATCCAAACCGGCGGAATGGCCGTCGGGGTTCCAAAAATCACTTTCATCCCCTCTTCCTCTGCCACCTCCAGAAATGCATCAAAAAGCTCATAGGCATAAATCCCCTCTTCCGGTTCAAAGATACTCCATGCAAACTCTGCAACACGTACCGTATAAAGCCCGTTTTCTTTCATCCTCCGCAGGTCATCTCTCCAGAGTCTCTGATCCCAGTGTTCCGGGTAATAACATACTCCAAGATTCAAATGTTCCCATTGAAATTTCTGTTTTTCCTTCATAAATCTAAAACCTCCTCGAAAGTCTTTACTTTTTCGCTTGCATTTTATATATTAATAGTAGCTTTTTTCTCAACAAATTGCTATGTCCCCTATGAAACAATCAAACATATTTTGTAACCAAACCGGAACATTTTTTATAGAGGATTACCTTGTGGAACGACCGAATGGCCATAAGGGGATAACTTGAGGTATGAACATGGATATCACACAGGAATGCACAAGAAAATCACGATCTCTTACAGAGCTTTCCGGCCAGCTTGGCGGGCTGTCTGTCAAAAATACAGAAAGCCTTACTATGCAGCATTTTTCCCTGAAAGTCCCTTTCCTGATCATATTGGAAAGCTGTTACGATTCAGAATCTGTATACCAGTTTTACGAGATTGCCCCTCAGCATCACACCTCTGTTTCCTTGAATGAAGAGGAACGAAAACTAAGTTTAAACCGCGCTCCGCATAAGCATGACTTTATTGAGATCATGTTTGTTTTATCGGGAGAAGTCACGATGCAGATCGAACACCAGATTGTCTCCTACACAAAAGGACAGTGCTGTGTTATGAATCGAAATATTCATCATCGTGAACAATTGAAAGGGAATTTCTCTGTAGTCTTCTTTATGTTTCAAAACCATTTTCTAGAAAGCCTTTTAAATACTTATCAGTCTGAACGCAGCCTGTTTTTCAGTGATTTTTCCTATCTGGAAGCGAATGAATTATTTTGTCTGATTCAGGATAACCAGGCCGATACCCGTTTATTTGACAAAGTATATCTGAATTACCGACCTGTGGTCTCCGACCAGAAAGTTCTTGAGAAGGCCACACCGATTTTCAATGAAATATTGTTTGAACTTATCGAGAAGAAAACCGGCTGTTCTTTCTACATCCAGGGAGCGTTTCTACGCTTTTTCGAACTGCTCACTTCTTCCAAGCTGTATTCTGAAGAAAAATCACTGGCAAAAGCCAAATCCCATGATCAGGTATTTGCAGAGATCGCGCATATCATGGAATCACGGCATGGCCGCTGCACCCGGGAAGAATTGTCCAAGGAGCTGCACTATACAGGAGAATACATCAACCGGATCGTAAAAATACATACTGGGAAAACATTATCGGAATATGGACAGACGCTCTTATTGGAAGAGGCAAAAAGACTTTTGACTTATACGGATAGGAATATATCGGATATCATCTATTCACTCGGACTATCCAACCGGAGTTATTTTTATCGTATTTTTGAAAATGCTTACGGAGTGACGCCTCTGAAATACCGGAGAAAAATTGCCAGAAATTAAAGTCATAGTTTTACGCTCATCCTCGCTGCGTTTAACGGCATCTATGTATTCTTGCGTAAACTCCACGCCGATTGCCTGCAGATCCGAAACAGCAGTAGTAATGTCCACATGGAACCGTTTCTTGTAACTCCTTGCCATATCTTTGGTGTTCCATCATAGGTCAGTCAGTATCCATTGTCTGGCTTTTTTCCTCACAATGATCCCCTTTTTCAGCTCAAAATGCCGGAAGCCAGTCAAGGCAAGGGTTCCCGCCTTTACGGGCTGCATTTTGATAAAATCCAACATGGCAGTTCCGGGAAATTACACACATAATTTGACACTCTCGTTTTTTATAAAATTTTATCGCAATACAACAGAAAATAATTTATCACTATTTTCCTACGATAACGCTCTTGCCATTTCATCCCTATGTTTTTTACTAACATACCAGCGCACCGTGGATTCGGTACAGCAACTATGAATATAAAACAGATAACAATGGCAATCTTTACATAACTGTTTCCAAAAATGCCAAGCCGGAAATGTACCGCCCCATGCTGGAAGCAGGGCAGCTTGTTATTGATGCGGTAAATGTCGGGCTTGCCACCATGCACAAAGTCCCGGAAGAAGAACTGAAAGACTCTGTCCTCTGTTTTGTACAGAAGTACGGCTTTCTCGGTTTTATGACCGCCCTGCCGACAACAGCGGATTTTATCACCTATGAATCTGTGTATCTGCCCAAAAACCACTTTATAAAGGAAGAATCCCTATCCACTGAGGATTACCTTTCGTATTTCTATCCCTTTGATAAGCCGGATTTCAGAAAAAGCGGCGTGGAATCGGGATGGTCTGTGACTGACCGTGAGGGCATTGCAATCACGATGGTGATGGGGAATGCGCCGCAGGCTGTACCGTCAGGGTATTTCTGCTTTCGGAGGCATCTCCCCGACTTACCGGATTGCGCTTGAAAAGGATGCGCCCGTTATCGTATGGGATTTTCACTCCCTGCTCATCATGGTGCAGATGTGCTTTTCTTTCATGCTCACGGATAAGGACAGTGATATGCGTTTGTACAAACACTGTAAAAAAGCCTTTATCGCAAGCCGGAAAGGGAATGAATTTTGCAGCCCGAAATGTAAGAACCAGTATAATGTCTATAAATCAAGGGAAAAGAAGAAAGGGAACAAAAAAGATGATTGAAAACAGGAATGTAAATATCATAACCGATGCTGACGGTAAAAAGCT
>CANOBT010000305.1 GCA_947564305.1 uncultured Lachnospiraceae bacterium
GCCTGCAATGCCTTTTCTAAGTTTTTGCTTGTGTCATTTTTGCTCTCAATCATTTTTGATACCTCATTCTTTCTGTGCTGTGTTGATAGTTTCTGAAAATAAAAAAAAGCAGCTGATTCTTCCGTTAAGGTAAACCGCTACCAAAAAACAAGCATTATTCAGTTTTTCATATCTCACCTTTCTGCTTTGACACTTTTAATAAGACATAAAAAAGCACTTGGGATTTTCCTAAGTGCTTTCTGTCTCTCTCCCAACAAGTGGGGAATTCATCAAGAAATATAAATAGTACTGCTACAAAAACAAATGTATCCGCTGACACTACTGTTTTAGAAATTCGTCCGTATACATAATCCACATAGTTCATAGATTCACGGGAACTATCTTCCCTGCTGAAAATTCAAAAATATAATCCGACAATTCCTCAATATCACCGGCAATATGGCTTGTAAGTAAAATAAGCCTGTCTGGAGACTTTAATTCTAAAAGCAATTGTTTTATTTGTGCTGCACCTTGTTTATCTAAGCCGTTAAAAGGCTCGTCCAAAATAATAATCTTTTGTTTCTCCATAATTGCCTGGGCTATGGCAAGCCTCTGACGCATACCTAATGAAAAGTTCTTGACTTTTTCATTATTGTCAGGATTCAATCCCACCATTTCCAATGTGGCTTTTATATCTTCATCATGAACGGTATTGTTTATTTGTGCCAGATATTTCAAATTCTCAAATTGAGTATAATTTTCAATAAATCCCGGCTTTTCAATGAGAACTCCCAACTCTGGCAAAAAATCAATATCTTTTCCAATCACTTCGTCATTTAAAGCCACTGTTCCGCCATCGGCTTTCAAAAAGCCGCAGATCGTCTTAAAAAATACCGATTTCCCCGAACCGTTTGCCCCTATAAAACCATAAATATTGCCAAAAGTCAGTTCCAGATTAATATCATCCAAAATCATTCGTTTCTTAAATTTTTTTGATAAATTCGTTATTTTCAGCATATATTTACTCTCCTTCTTTTAATCAGCACATAATAAAAAGATGCCACCACCATATCCATGCCCACAAGCAAGAGAAACAGAGGGGCTACTGCGATCCGACTTTTGAGAATGATAAATCTCACGGTTGACATTGCAAATAAAATGGGCACCGGTAAAACGGTATTTAATGCATAAACAGCAAAAATATACAGGAAACTGTTTTCTAATGAACAACAGTTATTCAAAATAATATATAATAACATTATGCCGAAAAAACCCAAGGCATCCATTAACAAATAAAGAAGATTCGTTACGGCTTGCCCTAAGCAGAATCCCGCAACACAATAATATACTATGTGGGAGGCACAGAGAAGTATTTCCCCCAACGCGATTACAACGATTGAATATGCGCATATAAACTTACTGTAATCAGTTATTCTGGCCAGAATATATATCATGATGTCATCGGATAATTTATCAGCAATTTTTCCCACTGTGACCAACACAATCGAGATATTCGAAAGCTTTAATAAAACGGTGTTTGACCCCCAAAAAGATATATCATTTCCGCCTTGCCAGAGAATGCCGCTGATCTCGCCATTTAATCGGATACCAGTAAAATTTGCATATATAAAATCTATTAAAACAAACAGCAAAATGGAACGGATGAGATCCCTCCCATACTCTTTCACAATTATTTTAAAGAGCTTCGACACTTTCATTCTCCCAAAACTCCCATCGCTTAGATAAAAAACACACTGTTATCCAGATATGTAATGCCAGGCAGCCAACCAGGTGAATATTATAAGAGAAAATTGATCCCCATAAAACAACGCCATCCATTACTAAAACATAATTTCTACCCGCCGAAAAGTCTAAAATAGGCAGATATTGTCCTTCTGCCACCAGAAACTCCATGGGAGCCGTCAATACAAAGTAAAGGAGAAACGGCAGCACACAAATACTGCCTCCTCTTTTTTGAATGCTCGGAAAAGCATACATAATGGAATAAATAATGTACTGAACCAATAATCCAAGCAATAGGTACCGCGCCAACAGAAAGAAAAAAGCCAACAACATTTCCGGGCTGACAATGGCTGTATCTTTTCTCAATAAAAAAAGCGGAACGGATAATACGATACAAGTGAATATACAAGTAGATACTGCCAAGGCAACATAATCCGCAAAAATCATCCTGCGTTTACTGCCGATTCTTGAAATACAGCTATAATACGTTGAATAAACGCTTACTTTATGCTGAACCACCATGACTGGAATATAAATAATCCACAAAAAGAGATCCTTCTTCAAAAGATTAAAATAACCGGAAACAGCCGTGACTTTATAAGCGTATATGTAAATAACCGAAAAAGAAATCTGAAAAAGCATCATCAAATAAGTGAATGGCGACGCATAAATCAGCCTTATCTTATTTTTTACCAAACATGACGGTTTCATGGATGTCAATTTCCTCTTTTTTGATATATTTTTTCTGATATCATCAATAAGATAACCCCCGTTATAACATAGATTCCGATTAAAACGCCATATCCGCCAATACAAAATGTCCCCCGGTATGGCTGCATTACCACATTTGGCTGCAATGCTGTGGGTAATATCATATCCAACGCGCTCGCGATGATAAAGGGTGCTACGATAACTGCAATTTTATTTTTTAAAAATGACGTTATCCCTGTTGCAAATATTAAAAAGCAAAAATAGTATACAATGTGCGACACATAAATTAATACAAAATACAGCATAGGATTATCTATGAAGAAATCCTCTTTGAAAGACACAATTCCCTGTATGAATTCTATAGAGGTATCATGCTGTGTTAATAATCCGGTAAGAACCGCAAGGAGAAGCTCGGAAAAAGCTAATACAATGGTACCTGACAGCGCGATGGCAAATGCTTTTTGGCAGACATATTTCAAATTTCCCTTTCTACTGACACAAAAGAACCTAAAACGATTTGTTTTCTCCAATAAATAGGTATTTAAGTAGGGAGCGGCAAGAATCACCGGCGCCAACGCCTGAACCATGTAGTAGGAGTCTTTCCACACCCGATACATATTTCCATAATATTTTTTAAAGAAAATAACATCCTCTATGTTTAACAGGTCTTGAGCAGAATCTGCTCTCAAAGCAGTTTTCCAACCGCCATAATATGCATTAATAATCATTAAACCGACAACAACAATGATAAGGACAAAGTTCAATTTTTTCAGCAATGCCCTTTTCAACTCACTTTTCATGTTATCCCACCATTTCTTTAAATATTCCAATTTATTGAATTGTTTATTTTTATTGTAGCACAAACATATGCTTATTTCCATTAAAATTTGTTTAAAGTTTCTTTACGTTATTCTTCACAAGCATCATCCGCCACGACTATGAAGAATCGCTTTGCCTGTATCCTGCTCCCCTATGCCTTTTCTTCAGCAACTGTAGACTGTTTCTTCTGTTTTTTGCTTCAGCTAACTTTGTTTAAAAATAGAAAAAGACTACAACTGTTACTGTCATAGCCTTCTCCCTAAAATTATGTTACATTACCGCTTGCTTTCTGCCAGACGAATCCATGCTTGCCCTCGGTATGTCCGGCACTCCTGCATGGAAATGTATGCCCTTCTCCCTGTCCTCGGCTCTTATCTGCTCCTTTTGCTCGTCCATCTGCGCCTTTTTCTTTGCCTTGATGCGTTCCTCATATTCTTTCTGCTTGCCGTTGGCTTTCCGCTTCAGATAATTTTGGTGCAGCCTGTCCTTTCTCGCTTCTTTCTTTCGCATTTCCTCCAGTTCTTCAGGTGTCGGCTCTTTCTCCGCCATAGTCGGCGGTATGTATTCCCTGATAAAGTTAAAATAAATCTCTATCTTCTGTGTTGTGTCTGCGCTCCCTTTACGGTCACGTTCATACACAATGATTTTCTCCACAAGCTCATTCAGCATTACCGTTGACATTTCTTCCGCATTACTGTATCTCTCAACCAATTTAAGGAAACGTGCGGCAGATTTGTGGTCATTTTCATACTGTGCCTGTTCCGTTTTATAACTGTCTACCTCACTCTGTAACTGCTCCTGCTCGCCCTCATATTGGTTGTAGAGCATGGTATAACGCCTGTCTGACAGCTTCCCCAATGCGTTGTCCTCGTAAATCTTTGCAATCAGCATTTCCAGTTCCCCGATACGCTTTTCACATACATTCATACGCTTTCTCTGTTCGCTGAAATCTACGGTCTGCCTGTCCTCAATATGCGACTGTATTTCTTCCGCAAAACGCCCTTTATCAAGACTGGCATACTGTATGACCTCTTTTATGGTCTTTGCCGCTATCTCCATGACGTGATCCGCTTTGATACGGTGCGCCGACTGGCACAATGTCCCGACTGGCTGTTTCGCATAATTTCCGCATACATACATGGGAACACGCTTTCCGTTATTTACCCTGTGGACATACATTTTGCCGCCGCAATCGACGCAATACATCAGCCCTGTGAGTGGGTGCGCTTCGCCCCAACCATCGGGATAACGCCTTACCTGTCCTCTGATGCGCTGTACGTTGTCAAAGGTTTCTTGGTCGATAATCGGCTCGTGGGTATCTTCAAAGATTAACCACTGGTCTTTATCCACATAATGGCTCTTTTTGTCCTTGAAATGCTTGCGTGTCTTGAAATTTACCGTATGCCCTAAATATTCATGTTTCTGTAAAATATGTGCTATGGTGGAACTCTGCCACTTATAAGGGTTCTTAATTTCCCTGTTCTGCCACAATCCCACGCCCAACTGCGCTTGGTGGTAGGCAGGAATGGGGATATGCTCGGCTGTGAACTGCGTTGCAATCTGATACGGACCGTAGCCCTCCAAAGTCATTCGGAATATCCGTCTGACAATGGATGCTGCCACTTCATCAATTATCCATTGGTTTTTATCTTCGCTGTCTTTCAGATAACCGTATGGCGGACTGCTCGCAACGTGCTTTCCGCTCTCGCCCTTTGCCTTAAAGGTAGACTTGATTTTCTTGCTGATGTCCTTTGCATAGTATTCGTTCACGATATTCTTCAAAGGCATGGACAAATCCGTCCCGCACCGGAAAGAATCAA
>CANOBT010000306.1 GCA_947564305.1 uncultured Lachnospiraceae bacterium
ATAAAGACAAGGTTAGCCAAAGCAAAGGAACAGGCGAAACAGCCGACAGTTGCCGTGGGAAAACAGCATAGAACCCACAGCAAGGGAAAGGGGGATATGGCACTATGAAACTTTCACGAGAGGAAGATTTACAGGGAACTGTACGAGCTGATCCTTGAGATTGTCTGTGTGAAACAGCAGAGTATCAGGATCAACGGAATAGATTATCCTTATGAGCTCGTGCGGTCAAGGTTCTTAAAGCTGGACAGCTCTCATCTGGAGTATGTGATGGAGAGTCTGAATAGGACGGCGACAAAGATTACGAACATCAGATCGTATTTGATAACAGCACTTTTTAACGCATCCGCGACCATGATGAACAGGTTTAACCAAGAGTTCCAATACGACATGTTTGGCGGCGGATGGGAGAAAAAAGGGATTATATAATATGCGACGTCGCATAAAAAGATTATGGGAAAAGCAATATTGCGGAATTGATTGAGTTTTATATGTTTTTTTGCATGGAAAGGACAAGATTATGGGAAAAACACTGATTGTTGCGGAAAAACCGGCTGCCGGGAAAGATATTGCGAAAGTAGTCGGTGCAGATGAAGACCATAACGGCTATATGGAGGGAGAGAAATATGTGGTGACTTGGGCGGTTGGCCACCTGATCGGACTGAAAGAGCCGAAGGAGCATGATGAAAAATATAAAAAATGGAGACTGGAGAACCTGCCGATTTCGTTTGAATTGTCGGAGAGCCTGAAAGTGCTCCCGGAAACAAGACGACAGTATAAAGTGATCAAGGAACTGATCCGCAGAGAAGATATTGATATGCTGATCAATGCCGGTGACGCCGGCAGGGAAGGGTATCTGATCCAGGAGTGGATCTACCGCATGGCCGGATGCCGGCTGCCAAGGAAAGTCCTGTGGGCAAGCTCCCTTACCAGGGCAGGAATACAGACGGCGATGGATAACCTGAAAGACAATGATCTCCCTGAGTTTCAGGGAATATTGCGGGAGGCGGAGGCGAGGGCGCAGGGCGATTGGATTCTCGGGTATAATTATTCGCCGCTCCTTTCGCTGACAAGAGCCTATAAACAATCATTATCCTATGGCCGTTGTCAGACGCCCCTCTTACAGATGGTGTATCTTAGGGATAAGGCGATCCGGGAATTTAAGCCGGAGCCTTACTGGAATGTGGAAGTTACCTATGCCAAGGGCTTTAAAGGGACTCTGATCGGAGAGGATGGAAAAACAAAACAGTTTTTAAAAAAAGCAGAGGCAGAAGCGGCGGTAAGTGCAAGTAAAAGAAACGGCACCGTAGTGGAATATGAAATGCAGAAGAAGCAGGAAAAAGCACCGCTTCTGTACAATCTGGCAAAACTACAACAGGAAATGGGCCGCCGGTATAAGTTTTCGCCGGATCAGACGCTTGAGATCGCGCAGGCTTTGTATGAAAAACATAAAATTATATCCTATCCGCGGACCGACAGCCAGTATCTGTCCATGGATGTTTATGATGAGATAGGAGAACATTTAAAGAGCTGCAGATTCGGGAAATTTGCAGCCCTTATTGATAAGATTGATCTGACTGCGCTGCAATCGGATAAAAGTTATTTCAATGACCTGAAAGTAACGGATCATCATGCGCTGATACCAACAATCAATGACAAAATGGAAGCAGCGTATGGTTTTTTGTCGGAGAATGAAAGAAACGTTTTTGATACAATTGTTTTATCTCTGATTGCTATTTTTTACCCGCCATACGAGTACGACTCCACCAGGATCATTACGGAGGTTGACGGAAACCGTTTCCAGTCTGTGGGGACAACCATCCGCAGCCTTGGTTATAAGCAGCTATTCAAAAATACAGCAGAAAAGCATGATGAAACTTTGCAGATTTTGCCGGAGCTTGCGGAGGGAAGCAGCCTATTGATTGATTCGGCTGTCCTGCTGGATAAAAAGACCCAGCCGCCGGGGAAATTCAATGACGAGACAATAGTCAGGGCCATGGAGAAATATGGCATTGGTACAAGCGCTACAAGGGCCGAAATCATTAAAAAGCTACAAAACAGCAAAAGACAATTTATCGTGCGTGATAAGGGCAAATACAGCGTCACACCGCTTGGAGAAGAGTACATAAGGATCGTGCCGGCAGCACTTAAATCGCCGGAACTTACCCAGCATTTTGAAGCTGATCTGCATAAGGTCAATAAGGGTGAACTGACAAAGGATGCCTTTCTTGATAAGCTTCTTGAAACTATAAGGGAAGATATTGAAAAGTTTTCTGCCGATGCTGTGCCGGAGGAGCAAAGAATCGGCTATGCGGCGGCGAAACAGCGGGAAGCAGATAAAAACCTTGGGCCGTGTCCAAAGTGCGGTGCAGAAGTCAGTGCCGGCCTGTATGGGGCATACTGTACAGGGAAATGTGGCATGATGCTTGGCAAAGTCAGGGGGAAGGAACTGACGAATGAACAGGTAAGGGCTCTGCTGCAGCACAGGAAAATCCATGTGACGGGACTTAAAAAGAAAGATGGACAGGGCACCTATTCTGCTGATTTTACGCCGGAGGGCATCGAGGAGTACAGCTACGCTGGATCTGACGGAAAAGAAAAACGTGGATGGCGGTTCCGATTTTCCGTGGAGTTTCCTAAACGCAGGAAAGGGAGATAGGGGACTATAACGTATAAAACGGAAGACCGGCATGTGGCCTTCCGTGTATTATTTTTGGGAAAGGAATCAATTTATGGGGAAAAAACAGTTTCGTTTGAGGGATAAACAGATAAACTTCAGAGTTACAGAGTATGAATATCAGTTGATCATGGAACGGATGGAGGCATCCGGGGCAGTATCATTAAAGGACTATCTACTGCAGGCAGCCGTGAACGGTTATCTGATCAAAGTGGACTATACAGAGATCAAGGAACTGGCATATGAGGTTAATCGGATTGGAAATAACATAAACCAGATCGCACATAAGATTAACAGTGAGAATGCCATTTATAAGGGTGATATTGAGGAAGTACAGGATAAAGTGGATTTGATCTGGAAAATGCTGCGGGCTAAGTTTTATCAGATACCATGATGGAGAGAGCATATGGCAACATCAAAATTGAAAGTAATAAAGAGCACACTAAGGAAAGCGATCGACTATATAGTTAATCCTGATAAAACCGACGGCGGCCTGCTAGTCTATTCCCATGGCTGTTCGGTGGAAACAGCCGATCTGGAAATGGATCTGACGGCAAGGCAGGGAACCGGCATAGGAGACCGGGCCGCTTACCACCTGATCCAAAGTTTTGCTCCGGATGATAGTATTACGCCGGAAAAGGCATTGCAGCTTGGCATTGAGTATGCCAGAAAGGTAACGGATGGTAAGCATGAATTTGTGGTTTCTACGCACATTGACAAAGACCACATCCATAATCACATCATTTTCAACGCGGTTGACTATGTGAATCACCGAAAGTACCATTCTGATGAAAAAGATAAGTACCGAATCCGTGACATTAACGATGAGATATGCCAGGCGAACAACCTGTCAGTGCTGCCCAAATATGAGGCAAGGAGAAAGACAAAATATAAAAATGTACATAAAGAAGAGAATAACACCTGGCTGCAAAAGAACCGCACCGCAATCGACAGGGCCATTATGGAAGCGGATACTTTTGAAGATTTCCTTCTTGCCCTTGAGATGGAAGGGTATCGGATTAAGCATGGCAAGCATATCCTGTTCCGTGCGCCGGGGCAGGAAAAGGGAACCCGAGGAAAGACGATTGGCAGTGATTACACTGAGGAAGCAATCAGAAGGAGAATCGCCAGTAAGGAGGCGGCAGGGTTACAGATACAAAACATTTCAGAAAAAACTGAGGCCGCGTATGGGTCAAAAATAAAAAAACAGCCGTTACCAAAAAACAAAATTTTTTCATCAGACCGTATCAACCTTCTGGCAGACATATCAAAAAATATTAAAGCACAGCAATCCAAGGCATATGAACATGCGCTGGTAAGAAGTAATATAAATACGTTAGTGAAAACGATGAATTTTCTAATTGAACATAAGATTACGACACCGAAGGATTTCCAGATTTATGCTGATGGAAAAAATGCGGAATATTTGCTAATCCGTAAAGATCTGACAGCACTGGAAAATGAGATGATGGAACTTTCTGAAAAGATAAAATTCACACAAAATTTTAAAAAGAATGCACATCTGTATTATGAATCCAGACGGGCAAAAGATGCTGCGGCATTTGCAAGGGAGCATGAGGATCAGTTTGTTTTGCTAAAAGCATCGGAGATTTACTTTAAGCGGAAAGGTTTAAAACCGCAGGAGCTTAGCCTTGAGGAAATGTTTGAACGCTACAGGGAGCTGAAAACAGAAAATGAGAATCTGGCCAAAAGGCAAAAATCCCTAAAGGCGGAAATTCGCAAACTGGAAGTGGTGGCAGAAAATATTGAAAAGGCCATAGGTGAAAGTATGATGGAAAAGGAAAATATGGAAAGAAATCATTTGGAGAAAAATGGAAAGGAACAGGAAAAATAATAACGTATGTTATAAAATGCAGATGTTTTTCGTTATTTACGGGAATGTCTGCATTTTATTTTTTTGTGTTTTAGCCCGCATAGGCGGGCTTGTATGAAACACTATATGCCGGAAACGGCGTCAGAAAGGGGTTTGGGGATGTGCCCCAACAAGCAAAAGAATCAAAAGTTTCCGGAACGGAATTTTTTGATTCTGGTGTAAATGGCTAGCCATTTGCGTTGCTTGCTATTCCACGGGTGGCAATACCGTGGAAGCTGTGTTTTAGCCCGCATAGGCGGGCTGTACAAAACACAAAATGCCGTGAACGGCAGAAAAAGGAAGCTGATAATGCCATAGCAATAACTTATGCGATGTCGCATAATAATAAATGGAACAAGAGCTACTTGAAAATCAAGCAGCTCTTGTGTATAATCTACTTAGAAGTAATCGGAATTGAATCTCCGATT
>CANOBT010000307.1 GCA_947564305.1 uncultured Lachnospiraceae bacterium
ATTATACCACCTTATTACCCTGCAAAAACTGCACTTCTTCCAAAGAAAGACCGCACAGTACAGATATCTCCTCCAATGCATACTTGCCTGCTTCAATCATAGCCGACGCAATATCCATAGCTTTCTTTTGAGCAGCTATCCTTGCCGCTTCATTCCTCATATCTTCCATAACCTTACACATTTCGCTCACTCCCTTCGGATTCTCTTTCAAATACCGTGTACGCTCTGCCAACAAGTCAAAATTCATACTATCAGCTTCTGTGCAGTTAAAATCATACATCAGCTTTCCAAGATTGGATTCTCCCCGAAACTCGCCGTTCACATACAAAATATGCTCCCCATCCTCAAATTTCTTTCCAGTTGTCAGGTTTATCCGCTCTACTACATAAATCGGCTCACCCTGTTCATAAAAGTCATTTTCTGTAATGAAAATTGTATATGTATCAGGAAGCTCCGCAAATTCCTGTCCGGCATCTAAATTTTCAATATCTAGCACACTGGAATGGTATCTTGCCCTGTGCGGATCAGCCCCCTTGTCGGCTCTCTGAATTTCCAAGTCATATTTTTTATTCTCTGAATCTATTCCATACGCATCCAGACAGATCGATCGCGCTCCCACCAACCGCTTCATGTCTTTCTGCGTCTGGCATTCTGTAATTATTAAATCGTCTTTACCCGTAATAATCCGCAATACCATCTCTGCCAACGGAACATTATCTTTAAACAGGCAACGCATAAAATCATCATCAATCGGCCGAAAACCACGCAGACGTTGTAAATCCTCCTGCCGTTCACGTTCCTTTCTCTGCTGTTCTGTCTCACTCATTCAACACACCTTCCCTCTTAATCGTTACTGGTGTTTCTCATATTATAATCGGAAATCACCAGAAATACAACCGGAAGAAAGCCATTTCAGCTTTCTTCCTCATCTCTACGCTTCCCATTTCCCTTATATTGCTTCCGGTTCATCTTCTCCTGAAGGTTATCAAACTCCCTTTTCTTCAATTCCTTTGTGACATCCGTATAAATATCCATAGTAGTGGAAAAATCCTTATGCCCGAGTGTATCCTGTACAACTTTCAGATTCACACCAGCTTCCACCAGCCTTGTGGTAAAGGTATGCCGCAGACTGTGGCAGCTAAACCTCGGCAACAGAACCGGGCTCTTCACATTTTTGGCAAGCTGTATATCATTACAATCACGAATGATTCTGCGGAGCGCTTTATTTAGCGTCCCCTGATGCTGCACGTTGCCAAACCGATTGATAAAAATGAAATCTGTATACCCATCCACGAACACCTTGCATGTCAAACCATTCATCTCCTGATACCGTTTCTCCTCCAGAAAAGCTGCTTTTACTCCATCAAGCATAGGGATCACCCGCTTTCCTGCCTCTGTTTTGGGGGTATGGATACTGAAATAGCAGCCATTTTCCGCATGATTATAATAAACCAATGTATGGTTTACCTCTATCATGCCTTCCTCCAAGTCGATATCCTCCCATCTCAAACCTGTGATTTCCCCAACTCTCATGCCTGTATACACCATTACCATAAAAATAGGATGCCAATGATGATATTGCGTGTCTTCCCTGCCAAGAAAGTCCAAAAACAATTCCTGTTCCGGCACTGTAAGCGCCCTCCGGCGCCCTGACCCCATATTATGAGACTGCTTCAATTCTTTCAATAGGTTATCAGAAATATTTGTACGCATATACCCATCTTCCACCGCAACCGTCAAAACTTGATGAAGTACGGTATGTATATTGTCTACAGTTGCTATTTTTAAATTTCTTTCATCTATAAGAGAATTGTAAAACGCTTTTATGTCAGACCGCTTCAAGGTATTTATCCGAATCTTTCCAATATCAGGGCTTACAAATGTTTTATACATATAGCAATAATTTTGAAAAGTATTCCCTTTTAATCCCCGTTTTAGCCTGCACCAAAGTTCAAACATATCGTCTAAAGTGACATTTCTGGCTTCTGCACGTATCCCGTCTGCCTTATCCCTGACGACTTCTTCCTCTCTCTGCCTGAGTTCCTCTAATGTAAGCGCGGTCAATGTATGCCGTTTCCCTTTCCGATCTGTATACCGGTACTGATAATACCCATCCGGGCGCTCGGATTCGCCTGTCTTTAACAAACGGCGCTTCCTGTCATATCTCTTTGCCATTGTTTTCTCCTTCATTTGAAAGGACGCAGGCGATAACGCCTGCGCCTGTGTTTTTGTGTGTCAAATAGAATATGCCTTGTTCAGGTATTCCTCCAGCTTCACCCTTTTCAGCATCCTTTTAGAGCCATTCCACAAAACAAAATTGCAGTTATCATCATTGCTCAGATCCCGCAGCTTCTGTAGCCCCAGTCCTGTATATTGAGCCGCTTCATCCAATGTAAGCAGGCATTTCTCGCTGATTGGTACGATTCTTTTCATCCCTCTTCCTCCGTTTCATAATCTGCTTCTATCTTTTATACAATGATTTACCTCGCACAAATTTCTGCCGCTTCTCGTAAACATCTTCCTCTTGTATGTCAGATTGCTTTTCTCCCATATCGGTATTTCCAGTTTCACAATCCCACCCTCCTTCTGCTCTATTTGTTATCTTCCTTATAGTGGTTTAATATATATTCCAGCCCGATTATAAACAGATTTGTCCTCATTTTTACCACGGCTTAAGAAAATACTTTTACTTACTTTATATCCTCCTGCACCATAGACGGCTTCCCAACATCCCCAATCAGGCTCTGGACATTCTCGCAGAAATATTTGATACATGCATTCATTCCAAGCACCTCGTCCTCAGTATAGTTCCTTGTCCAACCAAAGGTTTTTGCATCAGCCTTTAATCGCTCATACTGATCCGTTGTCAATTTTATAAAAACAACCCTGACATCCTTATTGCTTCTGTCCTTCATCCGAAACGTATAGGTATTATGCCCAGTCCCAACATATTCGAACAGGCATAGGTTATGGGAAAACAGCTCTTTTGTTAATTTCTTAGGCGTAATCCTTCTTACACATATGCCCTTCTTCCGGCTATATGCTTCCAAATATGTATTGAGCATCTCTACTAAGGATGCACTTCTTATCATCAAAAGTGGCTCCTTGCACACAATATGCCGCGGGAAGTCTGGAATCAGTCCCGGTTTCTCAATCAAAATGGCATCATCAGAATCTGCCGGAAGCCGCAAATCCATTGGATGATACTTATCAATCCAATCTCCTTCGACACATCTATAGCACTGGTATGAATCTTCATATTCGCTACACCCGGCTTTTACCAAAAGGCTGCACACTGACGCATGCGGCATAATGACCCTGCCAATCCCGCCGTCTTCTATAAATCCGTTCCAGACATCCACCTCATAACACGACCGGGTGCGACCCGCTTCTTCTTCCCAATCGAGAAGCTCCCTTACATTGCCTTCAACAGCGTCCACAGATATCCCTTCGCCATATTCTGATTCCAGAAATTTGGAATATCTGCGCATTGCATAAAAATAGCAAAACACTAATCCCACCCGCCTGTTTTCATATTTTTTACAATACTTCTCACGATACTTTTCTAACTCCCGCAATACATCTGCCTCCTCCGCCGGATTCTGTTCCAGCCACCCGGCATAATCCTTCCAATGTTCCAGATATTCTGCCCGATTCATGGAAAAATACCTGCGGATATTGTATAATTCTTCGTCACTATCGATTTTAGGCATTTTAACGACCAGCGACCTCCCAGCCAAATACCCCGCTTTCTTCACTTCATCAATCATATTCGGCTCACCCGTCATGATTGCAATCGGAGCTTCTGAATCCTCTGAGGCAATGTCGATTACATAATCCAAAATCCGCCTCCCTGCTTCCAATTTGTATGCAGACAATGGCTGTGGAAAATTATCCAAAAACAAAATCTTCAGTTTCCCTGTGCCCTTCATGCCAGTGATTGCTTTCTTGATAGTTTTAAGTCCATCCGCAAACTTTATTTCGAGACATTCTTCCAACAGAGCCTGCACCGAAGATGTTTTCCCGTTTCCCGGTTCTCCATATATGATAATAATTGGCCTTCCGGTGCCTCCCTTTTTCAAAATCTGCTGCAACTTGGTTTCTGCCAGTACCTGCACCATTATGACTACTGATGTTGGCAATCTGGTTGCCGCTTTGCGCAATAGCTCTTTGAATTCTTTGCTCTTCATAGATATCCCTCTCTTTCTTGTGATAAACCATGTAGATAATCGCATTACATTACCCACATCTTTTTTACAAACATCCGAACATCTTATTATTTATCAAATTCAGCAAATTTTAACCATACACCTATTTTTTCTAGTTATTCCGTATTTGGGTAAACCAATCCCCGCTATTCCATCACCGCGATTTCCAAATTATAAATAACTTCACTTTTTAGCATAAGCTGGCAAATGAAAAAGGAGATGAAAAAATTTCATCTCCCTACAATCTGATTTTACTCCTAATCGTCAATCTTCAGTTTCATCCTCTGGGAATCCAGCGCTCCCTTTATAATACGTTTCGTGAACCTTCTTTTCGATTTATCTTCCGCCCATCCCAATGTTATACATCGCACCATTCGCTCCAAATCATAAAACGCCTTTCCTGTTAATCGTGTGATTTCGTCTTCCGGGGATATCTCTCGCATTTTTTTATGCATCGGCAGAAGCTTGTCTATAATAAAATTTATTTCACCCTGGTATTTTTCCAGCATGGTTTCCCGTTCATTCAGATCGACGTCAGGCATGATTCCCTCCTCATGTACATTCTCCACTTTCTTTCTGGCTGCATCCACATAGACTTTTTCATGGGAATACTCCCAGAAAATCTGTTCCAGCAACACTTCCAAGTCTATCGTCCTTAACGGGCGGTGCTTCTCTTTTTCTATCTGTTTCCTCTATGATATTCGAATGTATCTCCACTCCATACATCTGGCTGTTATGCGCGATGGCAGGCATGT
>CANOBT010000308.1 GCA_947564305.1 uncultured Lachnospiraceae bacterium
ATGCTGGATTTCCCGGAGCCGGAGACCCCGGTGAATACAACGAGCTTTTGTTTTGGTATCTTTAAGGAAATATTTTTCAGATTGTTCTGGCATAAGCCCTGAATAACGATATGATTCTGATCTGGCATGATGTTCTCCTTTCTGGCCTTTGGCCTGGTCTTAGTAGTATAACAGCATGCCGGAAAATGTACTCGACTTTTTTTGCCCTTTTCAGAACAGACAAACTTCATTCCCACTTCTTTATTTTCGAGTCCTCCGTCAAATCTTTAACAGCGTATAGTAACAATAAGAACCTCTGGATTTTTCCAAAGGTTCCTATTGCATTATGATACCAATATTTTTTTGTTAATTGAAATCAGCTCGGATAACTCGTCCAATTCAATAAATGTTACTTTCTTTCCAGACAACCTTGCCAAGTGTCTCAAAGTTCCTTTAAATCCTGCATCAATATATTGCGGAATGACTACTGCTATTATTTGACAACGAGCATCTATCATTCCCTGCTCCACAAACTGACGAATTATCTCCTGCCCTTCTCCTGATGTTGATAATAGTGGTTTTCTTATTTTTTCATCATCATTAACAGATTTTCTAGGTCGGTTTTCACTATTCTTTTTTATGATACCCTTTAAATCATATGCTTTATTTCCAATTTTCACTTCCGCAGCAACATCCCCATACTCCATGCCTTTGTGAGGTTGTGGACGATAGCCTGGTAAAATGGTATAAAAAACTTTAGGTAAACATGCCATTCCATCATTTTCAGTACATTTTTCAATTTTTGCATATGAACAGGTTCCAGAACCACATTTCTCATTCATATTTACCGCATAAGCTTTCACTCTATGTGTAAGGGCCACTGAATCATGTTTAAAGCATTCTATTGCTGCAAATGGAATTTCAACTTCTGTTTGCAAATTCTCTGTTCCATTAACAATATATCCCATATCGCCTACAATGCAGATATTATATTCTAAAGAATAGTCTTTAAATATTTTCTGAATATTTTTATTGATCATACTTACCAATATAGATCTTGGAACATACCAATTTACAATCTCACAAGTATCATGACCATCCGCACATTTAATTTTTAAGGGTGCCCCACACTCACATTCTTTTATTATCCCCCTTCCCATCTTCAACTCTGTTCCACATTCAGTGCAATATGGAGTCTCATAAGAATCACAAGTTTTGCAATATATTCTCGGAAACTTGATAAACCATTTACTATTATCCAATACCGATAATTTATCTACCGGAATCTGGAACTCATACTCGTCTCTATCAAGAGAAGCTATAATTTGTGTCAAATACCAATTCAGTTGCGTAATTTCAATTCCGCTTGCCCCTGTCCATTTTATTTCCTGTCCTACTTCTTTAAAAATTTCTTCAGCTGGCTTCCCTTTTAATTTTTCAATTTCCTCCAAAATAATTTTAATCGAATTTTCAGACCACTCAAACAGAACAGAAGCTGGCAAATGTTTATAAATTCCAATACTGCCGTTTCTAACATTATATTTAATCGTAGCATCAATATTCTCGGTAATTGCCGAGATAAAACTCCCAGATGTATCAATTCTCTCAGAACGAATTCTGCTAATCTCTTCTTCTTGATCAGGCGTAATTCCCCCAGCTCTTGACACAATTGTTTTCTCTCCACCTTTTCCCTGCAACACAATTCTGCTTATGGCCTTAGAATTTGTGCATTTGTCAATTGCTGATTTTGGGGGCTTTATTTGTGTTACCGGGTTTTTAAATAAATCAGCAATGTATTTTGTCATAAAAGCCGTCATTTTCTCATGTTTACTAATGCAGGCAAGATATGTTGATGCCTTTCCAATCCATAAGCATCCTCTATGTTGTTCCCATACACTGGCATTTTGCCCATCCTCATTAACATAAATATATTCTTTGCTATAAACATATAAAACTTCTGTACGGTCCTCATATTCTTTTACAGATAAAATTTTTAATTTTCTATATCCAGAAACAGAAAGATATTCCTCCTCCACATTTTCCAGGGAATTAACAATACCATAATCTGAATCTTTCAACGATGATTGAAATGTCCATAACGTAAACGTTACTCGGTCACCATAAATATAATCATTTACATATTGCTCTATTTCCTCATCCGAAAGGATCCCATAAGATAATATCTTATCTATTATTGTATTCTTTTCCTTTCCGTTAACTTCTTTTTCTTCTATTCCCTTTTTTACTGCAATATCATGTAAAGCATACCAAGGCAAAGTTCGTAGTTTTTTGTTTTTTACTGATGTATCCAAATACTCTCCCCCTTTAATTGCAAGCTTCCTTAAATCTCTGTGCAACATGCTCCGGCAAATACTTAACCAGTTCTTCCACCAACTCATACACCTTCGTTCCCGGCGCAATTTCTGCTGGTGTCTTACTTTTACCATCGTTTATGATACGTTTGGCATATCGAATTGCCAGCTTTGGATTTCCTTTTTCCGTCAAAATATCAAAAATATCTTTCATATTTTTCTGATATTTTCCAATCCCCAATTCCCTGAATTGATCATTCAGAAATGCTATGTATTCCCCCCGGTGATTATTCGCTGTATAATATGCAAAATGCAAAAGAAACCAGAACTCAATACATTCATTACTCCATGCTGTATGATATTGAAGTTGAGAACTTTCTTTATTTAAGTTCTCTGCCCGATTGACAACACCATTAAAATCATCTGCCGGAAAGCTGTCTTTATCATAAACGCACCAAATCTGGCCCTTTTGGATTTTGTTCTTCTTTACATATCTTTCCGCCATTCCGATTACTCGCATCGTTTCTGCCTGACAGGGTTCTATTTCAATTAGAACCATATCCTTATAAATCGGATTATCTTCAATCAGCTTTTTGAATCCCATAAAATACAGAGGTTCTGTCTGCTGCCCCTCGCAGAAGATATAGTATCTGTACTGCTTCATTTCCAGATACTCCTGACGGCGCTTCTTTTTCCACTTCTCCATTCCGGCTTTTTTAGGCATTGACCTTCCCCCAATCTATAATTCTTTTGAGATACGGATCAGCGCCATATTTTCCTTCCAGATATTGCTTATCGAATTTGGCATCCTTACGAACAGATTCGCCTTTTTCGTTCTTAAATTCCACCAATGAATACAATTTAGAGTTTTGAGCATTCCCTTTTGCCACGAACCAGATTTCATCCCTTCGAAACACTTCATTGTTCATTGTAGACAGATCATGGGATGTGAAGATTAATTGTGCTTTCTTTTTATTAATACTCATATCATTAAACATCATAATAATATGACGCAGCAAAACAGGATGTATCTTTGCATCCAGTTCATCAATAACCAAAACGGTTCCCGTAAGTAAACATCCAGCAATAAATGGCATTAAACCAAATAATTTCCTTGTCCCGCTGGATTCTTCCAGTAAGTTTAACTCCGTCTCATAGCCATCCACCAAATGCTTTGTATACACATCGATTCTGTCATTTTCATCCTCAACTACACGAAAATCCACGATATCCAGATCCATTTCCTGTATCATGTCAAGCATAAGCTGCTTCACATCCTCTGAATTTGATACTGCCATACGAAGTTCTTCAATCGGATTACCATAGTTTAAAAAATCAATTCCGTATTCAAACCAATCCAGAACATCTTTTACTACCTCATTTTTTTTATAAGTGATCCCAAGATAAGACAGCAACGGTAATGTCGCGGACAAGTCCTCACTGGCTTTCAGTTTGGAAAATACACCTTTTAAAGAAATTTCTTCCGTATCCCGTTCGAAAAGCGCTGAACGTCGTCCCGTGTCCAATTTTACACGGTCCAAACTTTCATAATTTACAACATCCTTCATGATATGGAGTTTATACCGATACTCCGCAATTTCTGTACGGAAAAAAATTTCAAACTCTGTTGGCTGGCTTTTCGTTTTTTTTGAGAATGCAAAAGGTTCGATGAGCAGCCTTTTCTGAAGAAATATACGTTCCTCCTTATCACCAGTTGCATATAATGGACGAAGTACTTTTGAAGCCAACGTATGCATTGCCTCCAATACGTTTGACTTTCCACCTCCATTTGGCCCATATATTGCAGAAATCGGCAAAAACAATTCTCCATCTTTATCACGAATTATATTATTTTCATGTTCAGAAATAGCAGCTGCCTGCATATCAAAGGTCATTTCATCCCGAATGCTTTTATAATTTTTCACTGTAAATTGGCACAGCATCTCTTTTTCCCTCCAGTTTATGTGTCTTTCAATATCTATTATACTCATTTTTAAAATTTTGTAAACAATATATGAGATATTTTCTCATATTTATTGTTGAAATTATTCATCAAAACAGGACATCCAACATATATCCTATGTCGAATGTCCCTCATTTAAGGACTTTCCATTTTCTGTTACATCCCTTCTCCATGCTGTTTTTAACAGCATTTACTCCCCCTCTATTCCCGCCATCCTCCCATGCCCCACCAGAAACTCAGCGCTCAGTGTTTCCACCACAAGCCTGTACGTTCCCGGTTCCAGCGTACCGTAAATATTCAGATTATAGGTCTCGCTGGCGCTCTCCCCGTTCGGAAGGATATGGGCGATATCCTGGAATCCCACGTTATCCGCCCTTACCGGTACCGTATACCACTGGCCCTCTATCTGCTTCTGGATAGAAAAGTATTCCCCGTAGGAAAATTCCTCCCCGCTGTTATTGGTAATCCGTACCGTAATCTCACTTGTCCCCATGTCCTCCACCGTCATAGTCAGACCCTCCGGGACTTCTGCCGTCTGCTTATCCGCTTTCAGCAGGAAAAATGTATGGTATGCCGATAAACGCCCCGCATTGGGAAAATTCAGGACATTCCAGGTATCCTCATCCTTGCCTTCCATCTGTTCCCATAAACCAGACAAATCCGTATCCCCATAATAAACCGCCCCGTCATTCTTAAGCCAGACACC
>CANOBT010000309.1 GCA_947564305.1 uncultured Lachnospiraceae bacterium
AAAAAGTTATAAAGCCAGAGTATGCCCTAAACCTTATCTATTTAGGTCTTGGAGCATCAGCCCTTTGTTTTGTTACTTGGAATTATGCTGTCAAAGTGCTTGGGGCTGTTAAGACAAGCGTGTATATTTATATAGTCCCTGTCATTACCGTTGTCACATCCGTTATTGTGTTAAAGGAAAAAATTACATGGATTGCTGCGATAGGAATAGGGCTTACCTTAATCGGCTTGTTTCTATCGGAAAGTAAATTAAAATTCAGAAAAAGAGGAAAGTGAAAATGAATGTAGAGAATGAAAAATGTGTGATTGTTGTCTGTTACTTCAATCAGGAGTGATGCCGCTTTAGGTGAGCATTTCTGGGGCAGACCGTGGAGAGATTGGAGCAAAATTGACGGCTAATCTATGCAATCAGATACACCCTACGCTTATTGGGGCAAATATGTTTACAATTTATCCCGATACCTACCATCTTTGCGGCAATGGGAGCGATAGAAGCTGACTTAGAAGATATTTTTTGAAAAAATTAATAACAAACATTAACTAATAACATTTGTTAACCGATATATATTATATCGGGGTAAATACAGCGATATAATGAAAGAGGAAGTTAACGATTTATTAGCCGCAATTGTGGTAAATTCTTAGGAGGTAAGAATTATATGGCAAAGAGAGAAACAACGTCCAGTGAGAGTGAATGGCAGATCATGGAAGTACTTTGGGGTAGTGGCGTTCCCCTGACGTCTTCAGAAATTATACGCAGACTTGCAGGTAGTACAGATATGACGCCTAGAATGGTACGGGTCTTGATGAACCGATTATGCCAGAAACAGCTTTTGGATTATGTGGTAGACGAAAATGATGCAAGGGTCTATATTTATACCCCGTTAAAGTCCAGAGATGAATGTCTGAAAGAGAAGAGTAACAGATTTGCAGACAGTTATTTTTCGGGATGTCATGCCAATGCTGCCGCAGCATTGTTGAAAAATGTCACATTGACAGAAGAACAGGCAGAGGAACTGAAGAGTATTTTAGAGGCCTGCAGGTTTTCAGAAACAGGCAGGCAGAAGGAAGGACAAGGCAAATGACAAACAGCCTGATATTAGAGACATTGGATTTCATGACTGCATATTTTGGCGTGATGCTCGGTCAATGTGCCCTGATTTCTTTTTTTCTGTTTCCGCTAATCTTTCTTTTAAGGAAGATTTTATTCAGAAAAAATATATTTTTAAAAGGTATGTCATGGGGATTATTATTGATTACCCCATTTCTGGGTAAGCTTAAAATTATTTATGAGAAAGATTTTTTTCGAAGTCTGCTGGATTGCTGGAATATACCATGTATGAATTGTTGGTGGGTAAGATATGGGTATCTGTTTGGGATGATAGTTTGTGCGGGTTTTTTGTTTTCAGGCAGGAAAAGGCTTGTCAAATTTGTGAAACAAATGGAGCGTGTTCAAATTTGCGGGCAGGAGGTCAGGATCAATAAACTGGCGGCAACTCCGTTTACGGCAGGTTTGTTTTTCCCGGATATTGTGGTGCCAGAGGTAATGCAAAAGGAACTGGAAAAAGAAGAACTGGAGGTTGTCCTGATGCATGAAAATAACCACATCCAGCTGGGACATTTGTGGTACTATCTGCTATGGGATCTGCTCCAGATTCTGTTGTGGCCGGATGTATTTTTTTGTATATGCAGGAAATATTTCCAGCAAGATCTTGAGGATATCTGTGATCGTATCACCATTCAGAAAAGCGGGCAGAGTGCATATGATTACGGTATGTTACTTTTAAAAAGTATTCAGATTTTAGGAAACGGAATGTCTGGAACAGAGAGAGGAGGGGTGGCTGCAACTTTTGCAGGAGCAGGAGATTATGGAAAGCTGCGGCAGCGGATTTTAAAGGTTTCCTTCTTTCAGCCATATTCACAGCCGGCAGCAGTGGCATGGGCCATCGCTGGCATAATGATTCTTGCCGGAGTGTTCTTTCTGGTCATACATAGTTCTTATCCGCGTTATGTGGAAGAGAATTATATCGTAGTGAAAGAGAATAACAAAGACCCCATCGTCATTTCGGACAGTAAGGAATATGCCCGTGCATTATCCTGGGATGATACACGGGTTCTGATTCATAGGGTGGCCATGGATCAGCTTCTGGAGAAATATGGAGTAGATGGAAAACAGTTCTGGCTTGGATTTGGCGGATATTCTAAAATTCCGAAAATGGGTTCAGGAGGAAACTGCGTGGAAGTGGATTACCGTGAAAAAGAAGAAATTTTACAGATACCTTATAGTAACAGCGAAAATAATTTTTGGATTGCGCTTGTGAAGCAGATGCCATGATGTCATAGGATGGTCATTCAAGAAAGGAAAATATTATTATGAAACTGAATTTTAATCCCGTAGTACAAAATCAATTTTTTAATGTATACCGTGTCAATCAAAGCGCTGCGCAGAAAAATGAGAAGGTTGGGGATGATTTGGCAGAGAAAGGACGTAAGGATATGGCTTTTGTTTCACCTCTGGGAAAGAGGGAAAGTTTCATTGAGACGCTTATGAAACAGAAAATGAATATCATGGAACAGAAGGATTCTCTGATTAGTTCTGCTAAAAAAGAGGGTAAGTCTATGGAGTCCATTAAATCCCAGTTAGAGGTCTATGAAAAACAGCTTAAAGATATAGAGGATCAGATTTCCAAAGCTATGACCAGGGAAATGGAGAAGCAGGCTGAGAAGAAAAAGAAGGACGAACCGAAGACAGAACAGGAGATTGAAAATGAAAGGCTTGCAAATGTAATGGATTTATCCTTAGGCTTGCAGAAAGCAGAGATGGTTAGTTCTGTTAAGGAAAGGCTCGATGGGAAAGCGCGTGTTTTGAAGTCGGAGATTGAACTGGATAAGCTGCATGATCCGTCTAAAGAGACAAGTAAGGAAATGATTACAGAAAAGGAAGGTCAGCTTGCTGATTTAGAGCAGAAATCCAATGGGCTGTTATCAGACATGGGGGAAATTATAGGGGAGACAGTGGAAAAGGCAGAAGAGCAGAATGAAGATATGGTTTCTAAGGAAAAAGAGGACAAAGAAGAAACAACGTTACTGTTCACGGGTCAGGAATGCGCATTCCGTAAGAACATGATTCAGGAGTGAGGGGGTGAACAGTAACAATAGTAACAAAACAACAGAACTAAATGAGAACTACATATTGAAAAAATGAGAACTCTATCATAAAATAAGTTTATGATAAAAGCGAAAGGAGCAAAGCATATGAAGTATTATACAACAAAGGAAGCTGCAGAGCTCCTTGGTGTTACAAAACGGTACATCACAAAGCTTTGTGTCAGTAAAGTAATCATCGGCGCAGAAAAAAGAGGAAGCAGATGGATGATTCCGGAGTCTTTTATTGCAGGAAAGCGTAAACGGAGTGTATCAAACCGCGTATTTAACACAACTGGAATCTGTGATCCGTCAGAGCACTATATGGTAGATTTAACCCAGAGACTTTTTGAGGTCAGGAAACTCGTTGACGAAGGAAAATATTTTACAATCAATCGAGCCAGACAGTTTGGAAAGACAACAACTCTGCATGCTCTGGCAGCATTGCTGAGCCAGGATTATCTTGTTATCAGTATGGATTTTCAGATGCAGATGAGTGATGCAAAATTCAGAAATGAGAATAGTTTCTCTCTGGCTTTTGCCAGAGCTTTTGAAAATTCCTTCCGAATTACGGAAAGTGGAAAGAGCCAGGAATATCAGGCTGCCCTGAAGAAGTTTACAGAAGAACGGCAAGAGGCCGGGGAACAATTCGAATTGGTAGAATTGTTCCAGGCACTCAGCAACCTTTGTGCAGCCGTTCCAAAGAAGAGCGTGCTTATGATCGATGAAGTTGATAGTGCGACAAATAATCAGGTTTTTCTGGACTTTCTTGCACAGTTACGTGGTTATTATATTAACAGAAGCCGGTTTGCAACATTTCAGTCAGTAATTCTTGCAGGGGTATGTGATATTCGTAATCTGAAGCGCAAGATGCGGCCGGATGAGGAGCATAAAGATAATAGTCCATGGAATATTGCGGCAGATTTTGATATTGATATGAGCTTTTCGGCAGAAGAGATTAACAGTATGCTTCTTGATTATGCATCTGAACATGAGCCTGTAATAGATACAGATATGATTTCTGGGGAAATCTATGACTATACTGCCGGTTATCCATATCTTGTATCCAGACTTTGCCAGCTGCTGGATGAAATGTACGGAGCAGGAATGCATGACAGCTGGACTCATGCAGGACTCCTGGAGGCAGTTCGCAGACTGGTTCGCGAGCCAAATTCTCTTTTTGAAGATATGGCAAAGAAGGTGAAGGATTATCCTGATCTTGGAATTATATTGCGGGACATTTTATTCTGTGGAAAGGGAATTCCGTTTAATCTTGGAACAGAATTGGTATCGATTGGCTCAATGTTTGGTTTTTTGAAAGATGAAGATGGGCAGGTTGCGATCACAAATCGTATCTTTGAGATCTGGTTTTACAATCTTTTCATTGCGCAGGATGCGATTAACAGCAAGACTTATGATGCAGGACAGAAATTGAAGGAACAATTTGTTACAGAGAGCGGACTGGATGTAGAGAAGATCCTGAAGAAATTTGTGGAGCATTTTACAGAAAGCTTTGGTGATAGTACGGATGCATTTGTAGAAGAAAATGGACGAAAACTGTTTATGCTGTATATTCGTCCGTTGATCAATGGAACCGGAAATTATTATATTGAAGCGCGCACACGCAGTATGGGACGTACAGATCTGATTATTGATTATCTGGGGAAACAGTATATCATCGAGATGAAGATCTGGCATGGAAATGAGTATAATACTCGCGGTGAGGAGCAGTTAATGAGGAATTACAAAAAATATCAACGTATCTTTGGGATTGTTTTAGATTCA
>CANOBT010000310.1 GCA_947564305.1 uncultured Lachnospiraceae bacterium
GACTGTGCAGATCCATGCGGAATATCTGGAGCTTACAAAACTGGAATACGAAATCATTGAGTTCCTGGCCATGAATCCGGGAATGGTCTTTGATAAGGACAGGATCTATGAGAAGGTCTGCGGATATGACGCGGAGGGCGACAGCAGGGTGATTACAGAACTGATCCGCAGAATCCGAAAGAAGTTCCGGCAATATACAGAAACGGAGTACATTGAAACCGTATGGGGGATGGGATACCGATGGACAAAATAAGAAATCTTTCCGTGAGAAAAACGATTCTTTTGTATATGGCGGCTGCTTTACTTGGAAGTTTTATCCTCTCGGCAGTCATTGTCAGGATTGCCGGACAGACGCAGAGGCAGGTCTGGTGGAAGTATGTGGATGAAGACGCATATTTTGAAGCAGTGGAAAAAGAAGGCCCTGATTATGTGGCGGATATTCCAAGACCGGGCGCTTATGAGATGACACGGTCCGATCATTTCGTGTCAGAGCTTTGTGATTTCTTGCAGACGTATACGGTGCTGGTTCTGTCCATGGCGGGAAGCTGCGGGGCGGTGTTCCTCTTTTACCGGAACAAGCTGAAAATGCCGATTGAAGAACTGGCGCAGGCTTCGCAGAAGATTGCCGGAAATCACCTGGACTTTCATATTGCCTATGAGAATCAGGATGAGATGGGTGTGCTCTGTAAGGAGTTTGAGCGGATGCGGGAGGCGCTTGCTAAGAATAATCAGATCTTATGGAGGACGATTGAGGAGGAAAAGATGTTAAGGGCGGCTATCGCCCACGATATACGCGCTCCGCTGTCCGTTTTGAAAGGGTATCAGGAAATGCTGACGGAGTACCTGCCGGGTGAAGATATCGATATGGGACAGGCAATGGAGATGCTGTCAGAGGGCGGGCGCCAGATCGGGCGAATGGACGCGTTTGTGGAGACGATGCGGAAAATGAGCAGCCTGGAAAACCGGGAACTGGCTCCGGGGGATATTTCTGCCGGGCAGTTGGAGAAGGATATCCGCTCAGAGCTTGCTATTCTGGAAAAGGAGTATGGGAAACAATGTCTGCTTAAGGCGCCGAAATCAGGAGAAGTATTCTGCGGAGATAAGGAAATGATCCTGGAGGTCACGGAAAATCTGCTGTCAAATGCCCTCCGTTATGGGAAACAGCAGATTGTGGTCATGGTAAAGACAGGGTATTCTGAAGTGAGTATCTGTGTCAGGGACGATGGCGGGGGCTTCCGGGAAGACACGGAGAAAATTACGGAAGCGTTCTATGGGAAGAATGTGAAGGACAGCTTAAAGCATGCGGGAATGGGTATGTATATCAGCAGACTGTATTGTGAAAAGCATGGGGGAAGATTGATTTTGGGAAATGATGAACAGGGAGGGGCTGTGGCGACAGCGATATTTTGTCGGATTGCGTAAGTGATCCGGCGATTTTTCTTTTCATTGTCTTTCTGTTGATATTTCGCTTCTACAATAGAGCTATCAAGAATAAGGAGGCGGAATTATGTGGCAGGTTTTGAAAAGAGAGGTAAAAAATTACATGAAAAATCCCCTGTTCTGGATTGGCATTGCGGCAGGCGTCTGGATGATATTTCAAGATACAGGTCCCTATCTGGATATCCATTATCTGAAAGAAGGGGAAACCATTGTGAACGACTATCCGGAAAACTGTCGGGATGGGGATGTTTTTGACGGATATGTGCCGGCAGAGAAGGAACTTCGGCGGGAAATGTGGGAGGAACGGATACAGGAAATCCTGATTTCCGAATTTGAGATGGAGAGCGCTAAGGCGCAGTCTGTGATTGACGAAATGAAAGGAATGGATATTGAGGAAGCGGGCAGGCATCTGGAAGAATATGGTTTCTACGATGCGCATTACGAGTATATGAATACGGCCTACCGCAAGGGAAGCCGTGAAGAGATCAATGCTTATATTGCAGGGAAACTGAAAAATAAGACATTTTCCTACTATTTTTCCAGAAAATATGCTGATTTTGCAGGGCTGTTCATGGGATTTTTCGCAACCGTTTTATTATCTGTTTTATTTATGCAGGATACGAGGAGGAATACCTATGAGCTCCTCCATACAAAGCCTGTCAGCGCAGGAAAATATCTGTCCGGGAAAGTGGGCGGCGGTTTTGTGGTCTGCCTGATCATACTGGCAGTCCTAAATCTGATATTCTATGGTTTATGCCTTGTATCAGCGGGGGACAGTGGATTTACGGTGCGCCTGTCAGATTTTTTACTGGAGACCTGCCTGTATATCCTGCCAAATATGCTAATGATTGTGAGCATTTACAGTCTGGTTTCCTTACTATTTAAAAGTCCGCTGCCTGCAGTGCCGCTTTTGCTTCTCTACATCGTGTATTCCAATATGGGAAGCCGGAATGCGGAAGGCATTTATGGATATAACGGCAGGCCGTTAGCGATTATGGTGCGGTTTCCGGGAGGCTTTTTTGATACGGCTCCGCCGCCGATGGCACTTTTGAATCAGAGTTCTCTCATTTTGGCGGCTGTCTGCATCATTTTTCTCGCGGTGCAGATATGGAAAAGGAGGCGGGTATATTGATACAGGAAATGAAAATCTCCCTAACTGTCGGGAAGCAGGCATATGCTATATTTTTTGTTGTGATCTTAAGCCTTGTCAGAGGGGTGACTAATTCGGATGAAGTAGGGATTGCATTAGAGGCGCCAATGGCAGCGCTTGCCCTGACCTTCTGTGCAGATACCTATACGCAGGAAATTGTCAGCAGACGGTCAGAAATCTGGCGGTTATGTCCAATGAAGAGGAGAGTTCGCGTTATTTACAGAAGGATTGTGATACAGGAAGTGTTTCTGCTGTTTGCTGCAGCCGCCGGATATGGATTGTTTTTTCTGTTCCAAAGTCCACGAATGGACAGTATGGGGACAGGAGGGCCGGAAAGCGAGATATGCCGGTTTCTCATCTATGTTGCGGCTGTCGCTGTCACCCTTGGATTCTGGGGGTTTTTATCGAATCTGATCTCCTGTCTGTTCCGGAATATGTGGGTGGGAATTGGCGGCTGCCTGGCACTGTGGCTGATCACGAATTCCAGCATGGGCGACAGGTGTTTCGGGGCATGGAATCTGTTTTCCTATACATTCAGGGAGTTGGAAGACGGCGACGATTTTCACTGGATATGGGGGAAGATCGTTTGTATCTGTATTGGGATTTTGGCAGCGGCGGTGTTGCCTGGAATCATGAAACGGCAAGACAGGTAATTCCGGTTGTAAGGGAAATTATATTGCGCGTCAGATAAATTTACCGCACAGTATAGCCATAAATATATTGTAAAGAAAAGAGGTTAAGACTATGGGAATTAAGATAGAGGATTTGACAGTCATATTTAAGAATAAGGTAACAGCGATCAATCATGCCAGTCTGGAAATCCCCAAGGGAATCTTTGGGCTGTTGGGTGAGAACGGGGCAGGAAAAACAACGTTGATGCGGGTGCTTACGACGGTGTTATCGCCAACTGGCGGAACAGTAACTCTGGATGGCATACTCTATAGTGAAGGGAATTATGAAAAAATACAGAAAAAGATCGGATATCTGCCGCAGGAGATTGACCTGTATCCGAGTCTGACAATACAGGAATGCCTGGAATATATGGGAGACTTATCCGGCATACCCAAAGAGACATGTAAGAAGCGCATTCAGTATTACCTTGAAAAAACAAGCCTGTCCGGTCATCGCAGAAAGAAGATGAGACAGTTATCAGGCGGCATGAAACGGAGGGTAGGGCTGATTCAGGCGCTTTTAAATGAGCCGGAATTTCTGATCGTCGATGAACCTACAACAGGCTTGGACCCGGAGGAGCGTATCCGTATCCGGAATCTTCTGGTTGATTTTTCAGAAGGACGTACAGTCTTATTTTCAACCCATGTAGTGGAAGATCTGACAGCGACCTGCAATCAGCTTGCAGTTATGAAAAAAGGAGAATTCCTTTATTCAGGAACTATGAGAGAACTGCTGAAACAGGCAAAAGGCCATGTCTGGATCTGCAAAACAAAAGATGAAGGGGAAGCGCGGGAACTGGAAAGAAGATATCATGTTTCATCAAAACAGTATGTGGGAGATGAGTTGCAGGTGAAATTGATCAGCGAAGCGCCGCCCCGGATGAAATGCAGCCCCTGTGAGGCAACGCTTGAGGATGCTTATATTTATATTGCGAACAAGGAGCCGTAATGTTTCTTCAAGCGTCTTTCGCTATATTTTTTCTATGGGAATTTCGATCAGGACAACGGTGAAGGCAATGATGCATCCGTTATTTATGCACACGGGCGTCTAAATGAAATGTGCCAGCAAGCTGACGGACGCCCGGGGCACGAGTAGGGATAAAATATCCCCTACTCGATTTTGTGATAATGGGAGCCTCGCGCCATGTTTTATGTGATACAATGAAAAGCAGAGGTGATGATTCATGCAGGAAAGCAGATTGTTTCGGATTATCTATTATCTTTTGGATAAAGGAAAATCGACTGCACCCGAACTTGCAGAAAAATTCGAGGTGTCTGTAAGGACAATATACAGAGATATAGATATTATCAGCAGCATGGGTATTCCTGTTTATGCAATGCAGGGCAAGGGTGGCGGCATTACGTTGCTTGATAATTTTGTACTGGATAAATCATTGTTATCTACAAAGGAAAAAGAACAGATTTTGATGGCTTTACAAGGCATTATCGCAACAGAACCAAATAACTCCGAAATAAAACTCGCTTATTTGATACAAAGAATATGAACAGAATACTTGAAAAACCGCAGAAATAAAGGCTTTCGGCACATTTGGCGTGACCGGAAGCCTTTTTC
>CANOBT010000311.1 GCA_947564305.1 uncultured Lachnospiraceae bacterium
GCTTCGGGTATAAAGTTGTGATTGCTTCGTACACGGCGAGGGCGTAGCCCTGGGCGCCGTAGATTGCCAGTTTCATCTTAATTCTTTTCCCCGCTATCTCATGCCAGAATTTTTTGTTCCTTAATCTTTCAACGGTGCCATACTACACCCATCACCTATCGGCATTTTGGCAATGCGAATTCCCTGTTCCCGCTCAAATATATCCACGGCCTGCTTCACGCCCTGGAAGACATCCGAAAAATAATCATGCAGTAAAATGCAACCGCCATCCACCATCCTGTCCCAGAAAAAGCGCAGGCCATTCAGCATAGGAACATACAAATCCATATCGAGATTTACGAAGCAGAATCTATCCTCCACGCCCTGCATGCTTTCCGGGAAATACCCCTTCTTTATCACAACATTTTCGGGATAAGTCATTTTCTTCATAACAAAACCGCTCCCTGTTTCCGCAAAAAAAGTCTGATCCGCAAAGTGACTCTCTTCAAAATTCTCGCTATGGGCTTTTTCCTGTTGCATATCGCTGCGGTCAAATCCCTCAAACGTATCGCACAGATACAGTTTCCTGTCCGAGAAATAATAATTTATGAATTTCGCACTATCGCCCCGAAACACGCCGCATTCTGCTACATTTCCTTCTACTTTTTCACTCCTGATCCAATCGGCATACCCGCTGATAAAGCAAATCCTCTGGCCTATAAATAAATCCATAAACCGCAGATCCACAAAGGCATTCACTACCTTATCCTGTGGTATCTCCATCTGCACCGCCTGCACTTTTATTTTTTCTGCCGCTGAGGGACTGCTGACTACAATCAGCAGCATATCAAACGCTCTGTCCGCAACCTGCCTCGGTGCAATAATCGGAATCGCTGACAAGCGCTGTCCCCATAACCTTTCATTGTTGTCCGTATATGCAACGACCTCATATTTATCTGACATCATTACATTCGGCAATATACGCCTGCCAAAGTCCCCGCATCCCCATATAATCAGTTTCATGACCGTTCTCCATTAACACATCCGTTTAACATAATGTTCTCTTTCATATTCTGCCTCGTAAATTCTTGTGAGAACCACAAAATCCTATTATCTGTAATCCCCATATCAATCAAACCTTGTTTAATCGTCTCCGCTGTATGTTGTACTGTATTAGCAATCAGTATATAATCATAATCCTGAAGACTTAAAATACTGGCCGGTTTGTCCACATTCATCCCCTTGTCCCGATAAACCATGTAATTTTTATCCACCCATAAAACAATATCCATACCTTCACTTTCTGTAAGATATCTGTACATTTTCTGTCCCAGAACACCAGCTCCGTATATGACAACCTTACTCGCTTTTGGTATCCCTCCGTAGGGCAAAAGAACCTTCGCATCAAACTCTGACATGTCCCTCATAAATATATGATATTTTTTATACTGCTCCAACTGCGGAGCCATGACATCCCACACGCCTTTTTGCTTGAAGGAGCGCTCCAAATGCGTAAACAGAAGCTGATACAGTTTCGCCTCATCCTTCTGCCCTCTTTTGGTCATGCTTTCCTCATTCTGCACATAGTGGTAACCACAAATATCCGTCACACATATTTTTTCTGCCTCCAGGACGCTCAGATAGACAACTGCTGCGTCTTCCCCGATAACAATGCGGTTATCAACACACATCTGCGCTTTTTCCACAATTTCCTTTTTAAACAACTTGGTAACCATATGGGGCTGAATGCCATATTCAAAAAAACGCCCTGAGTAAAGCAATGCCGGAAGAAGCTGTTCCCTTGTATATATCCCTATTGGGAAATTATCTTTCACTTGTCTGCTATCAATTCCGATATCATGAAAATGTCCTGATGATACAATATCAACGCCTGTTTCCTTCTGCGCCGCAGCCATCTTTTCATAATAATCAGATTCGATCCAGTCATCCCCATCTACATAGCTGACAAAATCTCCACTGGCAATTTCCAAACCCGCTTTTCTGGCACTTGTCGAACCGCCGTTTTCTTTATGTATTACTTTTATCCTGTTATCTCGAAGCACATATTCGTCGCAGGCTTTACCACAAAGATACGAAGAGCCATCATCCACAAGAATAACTTCCAAATCCCTGTAGGTCTGATTTAAAATACTTCCGACACACTGTTCCAAATATTCTGACGTATTATAGATTGGCACAATTACGCTGATCGTCACCTTGTTTCCCCCAATACCAAACCTATCATTTTCTGCCAAAACCGATAGTGATTTTCCATACTGCTTTTTTTTCTCAATTCTTCATAGGCTTTTCTTCCCATTTCAGGCAGCCGTTCCCTATTTTTTTCTAAATAACAAAGTCTCTCAGCCATTGCTATATAATCCCTAACACTAACAATATATCCATTTTCCCCATCCCGAATGTCATCACGCACCCCCCACGTTCCTGTAACAACCGGCACAGCGCCATTTGCCATAGCCTCAACTGTGGATCTTGACCTGCCTTCATGATCTGAAATATTAACACACACATCCTGTTCCTTCCAAAAGTTCTTAATTGCCTCTTTATCCAACCTCCCGAGCAATTTAATCCTCTCACCGCAGGCATGTTTATCCGTGAATTGTTTTATTTCTTTTTCATAGCTTCCCACACCTGCAAATGTGATTTGATACAGAACCTTTTTCTCCTCCAGAATTTCAATTACCATAAGCAGCAAATCAATTCTCTTTTCCTCTTTTTCCAGCCGACCGGCAAATCCTATTTTTAGCGGCGTTTCAGAAGACAAAGAATAACTACGCTCTAATTGTGACGGGCACTCAACCGGACAAAGCATCGTATACACATTCTCCGTCTGAACGCCCCTTTCGATCATGTCTTTCCTAATAGCCGAGTTTACACATACATATATATCCGTACATTCCCGCATATCCATATAACTGTCATTTATCTCAGCATACCCACCCCTTATACCAGATATTACCTTCACTTTACCACCAAATATATCCCTCAGCATCTTTCCTGCAAGCAACGTCTGATCCGGCTGACTGGTCACAAGAATGCAGGGTAAATATGGAAGAATGCTGTTTAGTATCTGAACCATGTTATGAATGGAAAACATCTGCCCACTATCAATATCTGCTCGTATAAGACTATTTTCTAATTCTTCCGAAATATTGTATGTTCCTCTGTCAACTAAAATATGAGCCTCATACTCCCCTTCTCTCAAAAATTTAGAACATATTCCTTTCGTCCATTCCTCTATCCCGCCAAGACCAAGACCCGATTCACACCCAAAAATAACCGTCGTATAGGCCCGCTCACAAAGCAGCTCCTTTCGTATGAGTCCTTCCACGTCTATTTTTTGGTATAAATACATAATCAAGCTATAGTATGAGATTTCTTTATATCGTTCATACTGTTGATTCAGCATTTTTCTTATATCCGCAATTGCCAAAAAACTTCCCACTGTTATGCAGATTTCCAGTTCTGTTTCATTCCGTAATACTTCAGGTGCCTCAATTGCGTGCTTTCCTATCTTCTTTCCCCATAGTGCTTCATTGCTGTCTATGATATGCCCTACAGACATACCACATAAATCCAACAGGTCTATAAGGGAACCGCCTCTTTTTCCCACGCCGTATATTACTATATTTTCACTTATATCCACACTTCCTACCCTCTCATGCCACAACCCTTAATTTACCATTTTATTAATTTACACTTCAATCCTGCACAATATCGAAGCCTCATAGTCTGGGCAGCTTATATCAGTAACCTGCGTATCACCCAGCATCTCATTATTATATTTATGTGGAATATAACAGTAACCCTTCCCTTTCAAAAACCACTCATACTCCAAGTCAATATGCCCCATATCCAACGCCCAGTATCCGACCATAGCCAAATCATATGCAAGCACTGTCGCTGTAGGACCAAGAGCAATTATAATCAACTTATCCTTGCCATGTATTAACGCAGCCGCATAGATTTTGTCATATACATCAAAGGCATTTTCATTTGGTGCAATGATTCGCTCAATGCAAGCCGCATTATCAAACAAATCATTGCCCACTCCCATTCGCGTCCTGTCGCCTTCAACAAACAAAACATGTCGTTTATCCCAAATTTGTCTCAGTGCATCAAATCTTTTCCGCGCCGCCTGTATATCATCGTGCGGATATATCACATACGGTCTGCTAATATAAGCGTTATAATATTCCTTCTTCATGTCCAGTAAGGCGTAGTGTTCTTCCCGTTTTCCTTCTGCCATGTATTTTCTAATAGTGTTTTTATTTTCTTTTCTCAATCCTTCCATTGCACCATAATTATCTGCAAGTGCTATAATATGATTTTTCTGATTAGAAGCAAGAATATCTTTTAAACGCTTTGCCAGATCCTGATTATTGCATTGATATATATCCCTCGCCCTTCCTAGAATAATGTCAAATTCTCCGCCCCCATATCTACTCATAGAGCACTTTTCAGATAAAATCTTTTCGCACGTGTTCTCTATACTACAAACACGTGGAATCCTAATCTCATGATTCTTGATTTTTTCGACCGCTTCATAAAAATAATTCTCTTCAAAATACCGCAGATTGTTCTCTAATTCTTCAATCCGCCTATCCATATAATCCAATTTGAGCTTTATTCTCAATTTATCCGCTTCTTCTTCATTGAAAATTCCGTATTGAGACAATTGTATTGCACTGTCATTAAAATTCACTATCTTTTCGGGGGCTACTCCTAAATCCATCAATTCTTGATTTACCAGTATATACTCATAAATACACCACTTTACAACTTTTGAGCTAAGCTGTTTCTCCCAGGCATAGTCTTCGTA
>CANOBT010000312.1 GCA_947564305.1 uncultured Lachnospiraceae bacterium
CATACGGACAAGCCGCTGGCGTTTATATTCTTCCTCTGATATTTTTCTACTCATCTGTTTCCTCATCCTCCTCTCCAAGTGCATGAATCTTCTTCAGTGTTACAAAGAACAACACGCTGGTCACTCCGGCTCCAACTGCTGCCTCTGTAATAGCAAGGTCCGGAGATTCTAAAAGAATCCAGATGATTGACATCACCAGACTATACGACATAAAAATCAGAATAGAATTCAGCAGATTTTTAGAAAAACTGACGGAAATAGCGCAAATGACCAGAAATCCCATCAATAAATATTCGAATACAGCCATTACTTCTCCTCCTCCGTTTTATCTGCAAAGATAATCTCCTTCTGTTCTTCCTCCCAAAGATGCTCTGTCACCCCTTCTTCCACTTCACAGTATCGCTCCAAATGCGGATTCGTCGTTGCCTCCAGACGCGCAATCAGATGAGAGGACACAGGTGAGGCATTCCACAGAAACACAATGATCAAAGCCATTTTCAAGGAAGCGAAATTCCATCCCGACAAAATAATCAGGCCCACCAATGAAATCCCGATACCCAGCGTATCTCCCATTGCCGCCGCATGCATCCGGTTCAGAACATAATTAAACTTGAAAACACCAAAGACCTGTACGGTAAAAACTCCAAGCCCTGCCAGCAAAAAGGCAACGCCTATTATAAACTGCAGCCATTCGATTAAAATCATGGCATGTCACCCCCTTCTTCTGTGCTTGTTTTCTTTATTTCTATTTTCTCTGCTTTCGTTTTGTCTGACGTAACTTTTTTCATCTGCACTGCCTTCTGCTGCCGCCTTTTTTCCTTGGCAATCTTCTCCAGATATACGCCGCTGTAGACTTTTGTCAGCACCACCACCGCGAGAAAACTAATCATCGCATAGATGAGGCAGATATCCAGAAGATAGCTCTCGCCCATATAAACCGCAAGCATAGCGATAATGACCATAACGATCGTGCCCATCATATTCACCGCCACGACACGGTCCGCGATAGTCGGCCCTTTGATGGCACGAATCAGACAGAAGAGCAGAAGGACTGCAAGAAACAACAAAATGAAGATAAAAATCCACGGATGTTCTGTAATAATCCTCATATCATTCACCAATCCTTTCTATCTTTTCTAACATCTTCACAAAGACAGAATCCTCCATCCCCTCAGAAAGAGACTTGTCCAGACAATGTACCACACATTCCTCTCCATCCAATGACACCGTAATCGTCCCCGGAGTCAGAGTAATAGAATTCGCCAGAAGCACTCTGCAGAAATTGGATTTCAAATTCGTGTGGATACACACCATCACCGGTTCCACCACTTCACTGTTTGAAGTGATCAGCCGCAGCACTGCTACGTTTGCCTTAACGATCTCCATTCCCAATACAAAAATGTAGCGCAGAAGGCAGATTCCCCGCTTATACATGCAAATCTCCTGCTTCAGGCTGTAATCCATAAATCTGCAGATAAATGCGAACATGAAAAAGACAATCACCGCGCCGATTATGGCAATCTCCGCAGTAATTGTCCCGTTAAATATGATCCATACACAAAAAAATAACAACAGCATAATCTTATCTCCCTCACACAACTGTATCAGACACTTTCGCCACTGATGTCTGCTTAATCCAAGCAAGCCATTGTTTCATTATAACAGATTTTTCGGTATTTATCTTCTATTTTTTAATAATTTTTTATATTTTTTTTAGAATTCAAAATAGGCATATGTACATCCTTTACAAAACAAGCTTTTCTTGTTTTTTGCAGAATATAAGGGACTCCGAAGAAGTCCCTTTTTCATACTCTCTATATTATTTATCTTTCGCAAGAATAAACTGATTCACCAGTTGCTTCAGTCCGTTCGCCTCAGCAGACAGCTCCTCACTGGCCGCAGCACTTTCCTCGGAAGTCGCACTGTTCGTCTGTACTACGGAAGAAATCTGTTCAATACCTTCTGTAACTTGAGCAATAGCAGTAGTCTGGTTCTCTACAGCCTCTACCACAATATCCATCTTAGTAGTTACCTTGCCGGCAATAGTGCTGGTAAGCTCCAGTGCCTCGGTAACTTTGTCTACTGCCTGACTTCCCTCCGTAACAGCAGTGATCGAGCCTTCAATCAACTCCTTCGTTGCCTTAGCCGCGGTATCAGACTTGGACGCCAGATTGCGCACCTCATCCGCAACAACTGCAAAACCTTTTCCGGAGGTTCCCGCCCGTGCTGCCTCTACAGCCGCATTCAGTGCAAGGATATTGGTCTGGAACGCAATGCTTTCGATGGTACCGATGATCTTCGAGATTTCCTCTGATGAATTGGAAATCCTCTCCATAGCCGCATTCAGTTCCGTGACATATCCTACACTGGTACCCAGCTGAGCGCCGGCCTGCTGCACAAACTGTCCTGCTTCTTCAGCCGCTGCTGCAGTCTTCTTGGCACTGGCAGAAATCTCATTGATCGTAGCCGCCAATTCCTCCACAGAACTGGCCTGCTCCACAGAACCCTGGCTCAGAGACTGCGCACCCATAGAGACCTGACCGCTTGCGGAAGACACCTGGACAGCGGAATCATCAATCTGTCGTATCGTATTGCTCAACTCAATCTTAAGATTACGCATAGACAGCAGAATGTTCTGGAAATCGCCTACATATGCCTCACTGTTGTCAGATTGGACATCAAAATTCTGATTCGCCATCTCGTTAAGCAGATGGCTGATGTCGTTGATAATCGTATTCAGGCCATTTATCATCTCAGCCGTAGAACGAGTCAGTTCTGCTGTTTCGTCCCTGCCTTTAACCTGTGGAGCCGATGAAGACAAATCTCCTTCCACTAACTGCTTCATACGCTTAGCACAGGCGCGCATAGGTATACAGATATTATTGGAAAGTTTCACTGCCACTGCAATAGAAGCCAGAATGGAAACAGCGATCACCACCAGGTTCAATATAATACCGAAGTATGTATCAGACAGATAATCCATCTGCTGCGCTGTAACTGCAACGTTCCAGTCATCTGTTCCATTCACAGGGGCATAAGCCAGAAAATAGGCTCCATCGGAGTTCTTAAAAGTTCCGAAGCCTCGCTTTCCCTGACGCATCTCTGCATGAAGAGCTGCCAGTTCCTTTAAGGCAGGATCACTTTCAGCCTCCTGTTCAATATTCTGGACCGTAATGGTATCCAGAGTCACATCCGCAATCGTATCACCGGATTTATTGATCATATAAGCACGGCTGTTCTCACTGATTACAATCGAAGATACAATATCATTCAAAAAAGTCTCCGGAGGTACAAAATAAACTACTCCCACAATCCGGGCTCCCTTACTCCCGCCGTCATAAAGGGGCGCCGCTACCATAATCGACAATTCTCCGGTAATCTTGCTGATCAGCGGCTCAGATACATAAACGTTCCCCTGCATAGCCTGTTTGACATACTCTCTGTCCGAATAATCATTTCCATCAAAAATACTTTTACCGTTTATATCAATAATATTTCCTCGCTGAAATCCGTGCATACTGACGCGTTCATCTATGATTGCACGTTTCTCCTCCACAGAAACCATTTCATCAGACAACTGGGCAATACAACCTGTGTCCATAGCTACATTCTTGTAAGCAGTCAGTTCCTGCTCAATACGCTCCGCCGCCAGTACAGCAGTCTCACCCATCATCTGCTCCACGGTAGCAAGAGTACTCTTGTAATTCATTGTAATACTGGACGATCCTACAAGAATCAGAGCAATCAGGACCGTTGCCATCAGGCTTATAGTGATTTTTTTTCGGATACTCTTCATCTCTTTCCTCCTAATGTTTTATTGAACTGAATTTTTTCTGTCTGCCATACGATATTTATGCTTAAAATCCATATCCTTCGGCGCAGAAAATGTATAAAACATTATACCATAGAGTATTGGATACGTCTATTTAAAAATGCCTGTCAAATATACCAAACTGGTATCTGCAGTATAAATACCTTTTTAAGCAATGTAGTATTCTCTGATACAATATCTTTGTCTTCTTCCTGAAATGGCTGATAACTTTTTGTCCCTGCAGCTATTACTGATATTTTCTTTTTTACCGCACAGGCACATAGTCTATTGCAGCCTCTTCGTCCGTCGCCTCTATCTTAAATATAACCGGCCTCAAACCATCATTACAGCTGCAAATAGCAACTCCTGGTTTTCTGATCCAATCTCCAAAATAAAAAACGTCATTTCCGGCACTATGTGCCAGTGCAAATACATATTGATAAATCGCCTTCCATGCTTCATCACAAAAACCCTCTGGTTTCGCATAATCAGCATAAAACACCTGTCCTTCTTTCATCATAGGACACGCAGTTAGTCCTTCTGCGCCATACTCCTTTGCCAGTTCTTCATCAAATGTTGTTTTCAATACTGTTATCTTACATTTTTTCATAATATTCATCACTTTCTATATCTCTTGAATTTATTTATCCCAAACTATTAATTACACTTCAGAAAGTAAAGTTTCATTGGAACAATATTTTTTCAAGGCATTCTCGTCAACAATTTCAATCCATTTCCTGTGGGAAACGATAATACCTTCATCTCTGAGCCGTGACAGGCATTTTGCTGCATTTACCCGGTTGATGGTTAAAATATCCGCAATATTCTCCTGTGATAAAACAATGTGGTTTGTTCGCCCATTCGGAGAGTTCTGCGAAAACAGGTAAAGTAAATTGCATAATTTAATAAAGGAATTATTGTAATCTTGATGGGCTGTTTCATAAATCAGTAGATTTAT
>CANOBT010000313.1 GCA_947564305.1 uncultured Lachnospiraceae bacterium
CTACCACAGCAACAGGGACGTGAGAGAATATGGTCTACTGGCCATATAACTTTACTGACCCATTTGCTGACTAACACCTCTCTTTAACCTGCTCTTCCCGAATCCCAAACGTCTCCAGTTCTTCCAGAAATGCCGCATAATTATCCTGTGTCCCCGCATGATTGGAGCGAATAGCCAACACCTTTATCTCGTCCTCCTTCTCCTGATGATCGGCGATCACAGGTATAATCGGAAAACTGGTCTTCCTGTTATGACTCATTGTGAAGTCATTTGGCTCATACTGACATTTTAACAATTCTCCCTGCCCCTGCAAAGAAATATTAGTGATGTATACTTTTTTCATATCCTTCCTCCTCGTATAATCTCTGCCTTCCCGGCAGCCATCTGCTCATTCACTGCACATAGTATCGTCCAAACCCGAAACTTGTGTTCTTTCCAATATGCATAATCTCTCCTGCCAGTAAAACCGGCAGCAATTCCTGCGGAATCTCTGACAACACCAGCTCCCCCTTGATCCCCCATAGATTCATTTTCTGATCCTGTGTGCTGGAATAACGGCGGACCGTTATTCTTCTGGAATTTTCGCTTAACACTTCCGGATATTCTCCCTGCCATAACATCTCTTCGCAGTCCAGTCCTTCGAAGCAGTCCAATATGTACAATCTCCGAAATACCGCCGGTATTACAGCTTCTATAGTCAGTCTTTCCTGCAGCTTTCCCTGATGCTTTAATGTTACGGGCGTCTTGAAGCGAATTTTGTTCTCCAGGATTCGTCCCTGTCCTAACCGGTATCTGACATAATCCCCTATTGTCTGTACAATATAATGCTCCATTAGAACATTTGCGCCCTCAAGGAGTTCCTTCCCTGTAGTATTGCGGATCGATACAAGCCGGTATTCGGAATGTTCTTTGCCAATGCCGACACTGCCAAGCTGATAAACCGCCTGCAGAAACTGGCTGAAATACACAATCGTCTTTCCAAACAGAATGAGCTGAAATTTAAGCATATCCCCGGCGCTGAATATTTCTTCGTAGTTTTCACATTCCAACACATAACCCACACTGTCTCCGGTAGTCACAAATGCGGGTTTCCGATCAAACTTAGAATACATGGTTCTTCTCACAATGCATTCTGATTCGAAATCACACTCTGCGCAGTTTCGATCCCGGATACAATTGTTGCGCAAGAGCATTTCTCCAATTCCGCCCCGAATAGCCGATACTTTATTCACCGGAAGTCTGGTCTCCTCCATGAATTGGATCGTAAAGTGCAATTTCACATACCGGACCTGCATCGCAAGATCTACTTTCTCTCTATCCATTTAAACCTGTCACTTTCCCTTCTTGTCACCTATAGTATACCTGTAAATCAAACCATTGAAAACAGCTTTTGACAAAATATTACCATCATTACGGCTAAAGCAATCAGAAGCTGTATGTCATTATACATCATGCTCAAAAACACTCATGAGAAAAACCTGCGAAACCACTACGCAAGAACAGCGCTTTTCAAAATCAGGAGTACAAAAAAATACATCCAATTGCATAAGAAAATACATTTCTAATTCGAGTATTCTATTATAGCATGAAGCCATACTTCTTTTTTTAAAGAATCTTCTCTGAGAAAGGTACGGAATGATTTCCCAAGGTGTTCTTATGGAAAGACTGATGCTTGATATGCACTGGTTTTTAGGACGTTTTCGAAGGATTTTCTTTATGGCACTGCCAGAAAACGAGGCAGATTATGAGAAAAGCCGTAAGCGCTACATCGTAGGCGATGCGGCCGCGCAGACTATTGTACAGCTGGCGGGCGGCGCCTTCCTTGTTTCTCTTATGCTCTCCGTAGGCTTCTCCGATGCGCAGGCAGGCGTACTGACTTCTGTTGCCAGTCTGGCCGCCCTGTTTCAGCTCTTCACCATGCGGATGGTCAATCATCTGACGAAGCGGAAGCTGTTTATCTGTCTGATGACGGTGCAGAAACTTTATCTGGCATTTATTTTCTTTATTCCGCTGCTGCCGGTTCCTGACACCACCCGTCAGTTCCTGATGATCGCCGGTTACTTTGTCGCACAGGTATGCGCGCAGGTCGGAACTCCCGCCACCCAGGACTGGATCGCCTCCCTGGTGCCTGCACGTCTGCGGGGAAACTATTTTTCCAGAAAAGATGCGGTCTGTGTCTTCGTCACGGTCACGATGATGCTGCTGTCGGGAATCGTCATGGACGCCACCGCCGGTGAACGGCAGAATGTGGGATTTACGCTGAATGGCAGTATGATCCTGCTGTTGGTGATCCTGAACGCCTGGGCTTTCAGCTGCATGAAGGAACCTCGTCTGGGTGAACTGAATGCCGCCGGCAAAGAGATTCACGGAAAGATGCGCCATAAATATCTGCAAGAGCAGACGGTACATAGCGGAAACCTTCTTGCAGAGATGCGGGATGCCTTTGGAAAGGCCGATTTTCGGATGGCTTTTACGCTCACTCTTCTCTGGCAGACTTCCTTCTACTGCGCTACTCCTTTTAACAGCAGTTACCAGTTGGAAGAATTGGGTATGCCCTTTACCTTTATCATGGTCATCGGTTTTCTGTGCAATATGCTACGCATCGCCATCACACCGCTGATGGGGAAACTGGGCGATAAACATGGCATGGCGTTCCTCTACAAATATTCCCTGTTGGGAATCCTTTTGTACTTTATCTTTTTTGCCCTGGCAGTCCCCTCCAATGCCTATCCGATGGTGATCCTGGGAACAGTCTGCTCCGCACTTGGATGGAGTTTTGCCGGGATCGGCCTGTTCGGCGTGCAATTGGAACTTCTGGAGGAAGGAAGGCGGGATATTCAGCTTTCGATCCTATTGGCGCTCTCCGGCGTGTATGGATTTCTGGTCTCCTTTGCGTCCGGATGTCTGCTCGACTTCCTACAGGAAGAACTGATCTCACTGCCGGGGCAGAGGCTTTATGCCCAGCAGATTACCAATCTCCTGGGCGCAGGATTTCTCTTTCTCACCATCCTCTACCTGAAGTGCAGGGTACAGAAAAGGGAGCGGATGATCGGAATCTGAAGATGAATAAAAGAAGAAGCCTCGCTGCTGCCAAAACAACCGCGAGGCCTTTTCCTTTCAATCATAGTATTTCGTAACACACTTTCTCATTTTTTCAAACAAAGGATAATATACCTTGATAATATTCTCGAACTGTTCCTCCGCAAAAGAACCATCATAATCGTGCGCCAGTCGGTTTCTCACCCGAAGCATCTGCATCCATTCATCATCATCAATAATGCCATTGGTAAATGCCTGCTGCAGAGTCTCTCGCGGCGATCCCACCGCAAAATCGAGAATACCGAGTTCTTTTACCAGAATATCCTTCATTACTTTCCAGGCAATGTCAAACGTACGATTGTAATTCAGGACAGTTCCTTCCAGTACAAAATCCGCCTTCACGTCGGCATACAGGCTCTTCTCCAGATTCTGCAGGCTCCGGCAGAATGTGCGATATCGATTAATAGATTTGTTTTCCATATTTTCTGATATCCTCCAATAAATATTCATTTCTGATGCTGTCAAAATCAAAAATATCTATTTTTCGAAGCGTATCTACCTCCAAAAGCGCTTCCTCCAAACGCAAAATATCTTCACATCCATACACAACAAAATCAATATCGCTTCTCGGCGCCGCTGTACCTTTGGCAAAGTAGCCAAACAGATCCAGCCTTCTGACGCCGTTTTTCCTGCAGATTGCGGTAACCTGCTCAATCACTTCCGAAACAGGCATTACATTTATGGCTTCTTTCTCTTTCTTATCCTGAGGAACTGTTCCTGCTGACATATCTGCTACTTCCTTTGGGGACTCCTTCATCTCTTATCGTTAACGACATGAAAAATTTGCCTGATCAGTCTTCTCATTATACCGCATTGTTTTACCTTGTACAAGCGCATCTCTCATTCCCGCTGTTATGCCTGGCGCCCCCTCTGACGACCCGCTGCAGATTAAATGGCCTGGCTGCCCTGTCCCTGGCAGCCGCAGGTCATCATGCGGTCTTTCACCAGATTCTTAACCCGCTCTCTGCCATTCTTCCCATAGATCTTGGGATCAAAGGCTTCCGGAAGATCCGCCGGCACGTTGACCAGTCCGGCATAGAAGATGACCGTATAATAGTCAATGCCCTTTCACAGATCTACCAGGCACACCATCCACATGGCTATCGCCGAGTTTCCTGTCCAGCCTCGAATAAGCTGCTCCAACCCCAGAACATTCAGCAGGCTGTTCTCCAGACCATAGGAAATCGTCACCTCCAATACCTTATTATTCAAAATCCCGTGAAGACGCACTCTTGCTTATAAATTCGGATACCGGCGCAGTAGATCGCCGCGGCCCTCGACCTCGATCCACTCCACCGCATACCGCAGTCACTTCTCCGATGTGGGTATCTTCCCCGCGCAGAGTATCCTTTCAAGGTATAACTTTTTCTCTAAATAAAGCAGCGGCCTTGAATAATACTCAAAACCGCTTTCTAAAATACTTACATTATTTATGAAATAACACTTTACTCTAACATAAGATAGCCCGCTTTTGTCTATCTGTTAAAAATGAATTTGAAACAATATCCTTCTTTTGTCTCAAATATAAATTTGCTGCTTCTTCAATTTCTTTTGAGACCTGTATATAGCAATTAGAATCTAATCTGTAACGCTTTGTAAAATTAGGTATGCTATAAGGGTAGCTGTAACGGCTC
>CANOBT010000314.1 GCA_947564305.1 uncultured Lachnospiraceae bacterium
GAAGGCGGAAATTGGAAACACGGTATCTTTGGAATTTATTATGAGAAACCGGTTATATATAATAGATTTTAAAATTGCAGGAATTATACAGTCCGATGCATACAGTAGGCAAAGTATTATTGTTTCCAAGGCGTTTGTCGATAAATATGCTACTGAATTGGAGAATACGTACTTGGTTGACGGTGAATATTCTGGAGTTCGGATGATGGATATTAAGATTGATAATAAAATATTTCCATTACGATATTTCACTGACAAGTTGAATGAATGTGGTTATACCATGGAGAATCAGACAGGGAATTTTTTGGATGCAAGTATAAATCCGGCATATGAGACGCAGGTCTCCGTAGATATATCAACTATGATAGGCATAGCTTTAATTGTTTTTCTATTGATGTTCACGGGATATTTAGTCATCTATAACATATTCGAAATATCTATTACACAGGATATCCATTTTTGGGCACTGCTCAGAATGATAGGGACTGACAAAAAAACAATTATCAGGATTGTAAGGCATCAGGCCTCCAAGCTGATGATATTAGGAATTCCGCTTGGTATTGTGATTGGAGGCGTATTGGGCAATATTTTGTTTCCGTATATCGCAAGGACAACAACAATAAATGAGGGGTATTATCAATATGGAATTAAAGTTTATGCGATATTGTTTACGGTAATCTTTGTTGCTATGACTGTATATTATAGTGCAAAAAAATCGGTCAGAACAGCTGTCTCAATCTCACCAGTAGCCGCATTGCGGTGTACGGATGGGGAAGTAACAATCCACAAAAAGAAAAGAAAAGTAAAAAAAGGAAGTTTAGAAAAGCTTGCTGCAGCTAATGTTGGAAGAAACAAAAAAAGAATGATTTTAGTTATCGTTTCATTAAGCATTAGCCTGATCCTTTTTAACTGTACGTTTATTCTGGCAAATGGGATAGACAGGGAGAAATATTTGCAGAGCAAGATGAAATCAGATTTTGTAATAGGAAATAGTAATTATTTTAACGTAAATAAACATTTTCGGACAAATGATGATGCTTTGGACGAAGCTGTTATAAATGAGATTAACAGGCAGGAAGGCTTTTTACAGGGAGGGGCTATGTATGCCTGCACACCGATGGGAGAGTCATGGTTTGAGTATCCCGACTGGGAGCAGCACAGTGAGACTGATAAGGAGGGCAACCAATATATCAGAATCAGCACAGGTGCCAGGTACAAATCCAATAATGGTATGCTTAGCTGTCAGTTATATGGAGCAGATGATTATGTATTGTCTAATTTTGAGATAACAGAGGGGACAACAGACATAGAAGAATTACTCCGTAAGATGGGTTCTGGAGAATATATTATTATGAGTGCTGCCGGGTCTTCAGAATTTGCTGTTGGAGATACAGTTACAATCGTATTGGATGGGCAGAAATATCAATATACACTTCTGGCAAAAATGAATCGGGGAAGAACAGAATACTGCCAATTTACTACTAATGGATTTTGTTATTACTTAAGCAGTGATGAACTCCGAAAAATCAGTAATGCGACATTGATGAATTATTCTTTTGATGCAGCAGATATTGATCAGATGGAAGAATATATTGATAGCCAATGCAGCAATGAATGGCTAAGCATGTCTTATATATCTGCGAAGACATATTACGCTTCCTTTGACAGCTTGAAATCAGAATTCTGGATTGTTGGCACTTTTATGAGCGTAGTTATTGGGGTAATAGGGATTGTTAATTTTGTCAATGTTATTTTGACATCTATTATAAGCAGAAAAAAAGAAATAGCCACGATGCAGAGTATTGGGATGCAGGGAAAGCAGTTACGGAAAATGCTTTGCACAGAAGGTATTATTTTCTCTCTGTCAGCGTTATCAGGTTCACTTGCCCTGGGTGTTGTTTTGATACCATTGGTTTCTAATGTGTTTGCAGGGATGGTCGAATACTATGCCGGATATATCACGATGACACCAATGATAGCGATTTGGATAGTATATTTTATTGTTTCAATTATAGTTCCTGTTTATGGTAAGCAGATCATTTCCAGGGATTCGGTAATAGCACGAATCAGGCAGGAATAACACTGGCAATATTTGAGCACTACATTTAATTTTAGGAGATAAAATATTATGGATTATGTGCTGACAACAAACTGTCTGGACAAGAGATACAGGAATTTTCAGGCATTAAACGGGCTTACAATGCATATTCCCAAAGAGGCTATTTATGGATTTGTTGGGAAAAACGGTGCCGGTAAGACGACTCTGCTCCGCCTGGTCTGTGGATTACAGGAGCCTACTTCTGGCAGTTTTACCTTGTATGGAATCCGTAACGATGAACGGGACATTGTGAAAGCAAGGCGCCGCATAGGGGCAGTGGTGGAGACTCCGTCAATTTATCCGGATATGACAGCTGAGGATAACTTGAAACAACAGTATTTGGTTCTTGGGTTGCCTTCCTTTGAAGGATTGCGGGATATCCTGAAACTGGTGGGGCTTGGAGAAACCGGTAAGAAAAAGGTGAAAAATTTTTCTTTGGGCATGCGCCAAAGGTTGGGAATTGCTATAGCGCTGGTGGGAGATCCGGATTTTCTGATATTGGATGAACCCGTTAATGGTCTTGATCCCCAGGGAATTGTAGAAGTGCGTGAATTGATCCTGAGACTGAACCGCGAGAGACAGATTACGGTGTTAATCTCAAGCCATATCCTGGATGAACTTGCCAAAATTGCAACACATTATGGGTTTATCGATAGTGGCAGAATATTAAAAGAAGTGAGCAAGGCGGAACTGGAGGCTGCGTGTCGCAAATGCATCCATGTAGAAGTAACGGATACGAAGGTTCTTGCCCATATATTGCATACTGCAAATGTTGACCATAAAATTCTTTCTGCTACATCTGCGGAAATATATGCAAAAGTAAATATATCCAAACTTGCTGCAGAGCTGGCAAAGGAAAACTGCGAGATTTTTTCCATGCAGGAAAAGGATGAAGATCTGGAGAGTTATTTTTTTTCATTGGTAGGAGGTAGCAGTTATGAGTAGAATATTTTTTGCTGAGCTTCGCAGGTTATTCCATTTCAGGCTTTACTATATTGAATGTGCGGCAGTCGTCCTGTTTTCGGTACTATATTTTAATCCGCCGGTTATTGATAGTTTTTTGTTTTATATTATGATTGTAATCGGAGCATTCTCTGCTATTTGTGTTTCGCAATTTATTGGAATGGAATATTCTTGTGGAACAATCCGCAATAAGCTGGCTACGGGACATACCAGAATGGAGATTTATTTGGCTCAGCTTATTTTGCATATTTTCGCTGCTGTCATTTTGTTTCATTTATCTGTTTTGACTACTATAATTGCAGGGGCAATATTTAACTGGACATATTATTTTTCTGTTCAGACACTTTTTGCTTATTATCTTGCGTGTATATGTACTATCATTTTCATCACTGCGATATCTGTGTTTGTGTCGATGCAAAGCAGCTCAAATCTGTCAAGCTTAGTGATTCTTCTTGTACTGTATATTGGACTAAGTATGATGGGTACCAATTTTCACAGTGCTTTGCGGGAGCAGGAAATGAGCATGACGGATACATCACAGGTGGAAAACTCTTTGGATGAACACTATATGGATGCCAGAACCCGGATGGGTTTTGAATATCTGCTGCTTATCAATCCATATGGCCAAGCGACTTATGAAAGTATGCCTATATTTGAGAGTCACGGGGAATATTTACCAATGCAGATTCTGAAAAATCCATTCCCTAAAATATTTCTATTTTCTGCGGTGGAAAGTATAGGTATAACGGCTGCTGGAATTTTATCATTTAGGAAAAAGGCAATCAAGTAAAGGGATAAAAGAATGGTCTATAGTCTTGTCGGTATATTAGTGGTCATCATAATAATGTTATCAATAAAAATATATCTCATGGAAAAATCTGTTAGAGAGATCATGGAAGCATTTGCTGACAGGCTTAAGACCGATACAAATATCCTTATTGATATTTCCAGTCGTGATAAGAACATGCGGGAACTGGCTGACCGGATCAATACAGAGCTTCGCCTGCTTCGTAAAGAACGCCGCTGTTATCAGCAGGGAGATCAGGAACTGAAAGACTCCGTGACAAATATTTCACATGACCTGCGTACTCCGCTGACAGCAATCTGTGGTTATCTTAATCTTTTGAAACATGAAGAAAAAAGCGCGGCCGTGGATGAGTATCTTGCACAGGTTCAGAACCGGGTAGATGTGATGATAAGCCTGACGGAAGAAATGTTTCGCTATAGTATAGCCGCATCTTCCTATGAGCTTAAGAGGGAGAGAATAAATGTTGTCAGTGTGTTGGGGGAGAGCCTGCTGTCCTTTTATGGGATGATGCAGGAAAAAGGTATTCAGCCAGTGATAGCCATGCCAGAGGAACCTGTCTGGCGAATGTTGGATGTAAGTGCATTAAACCGTATTTTTTCCAATATCATAAGCAATGCTTTAAAACATTCAGACGGAGATTTGTTTGTTGATATGAAAGAAAATGGCACCATAACATTCTCCAATACGGCACAAACCTTAAATTCGGTGATTGTGGGCAGGCTGTTTGAACGTTTTTATACTGTAGGAACAAACTATTACTCCACAGGCTTAGGGCTTTCTATTGCAAAGTTACTGACAGAGCGAATGGGCGGACAGATAAGCGCTGAGTACAAAGGGGAAATGTTATACATTACAGT
>CANOBT010000315.1 GCA_947564305.1 uncultured Lachnospiraceae bacterium
CTTCTACAAATTCTTTTACTGTGTCATATACACCTACGTTAACTTTTTTTAATGCGCATTATTGGAACAATAAGTATGTTTTTGTTGACGATTCAAATCACAGAAACTGGTGGAAAACATTTGCAAAGACATATTTGTCTTATGCATTGTCCGGCATAGTAATCAGTAACATATTGATTACTGTCTGGATAGAAATCTTTCACTGTTCGAAACTGTTGGCTCCATTAATTAATATAGCTGTTACATTGCCCTTTAATTTTTTTATTAATAAGCTTTGGGCATATAAGTCAAAAGGAAATTCAGATAAATAATTTGTTCAGAATTGTAAAAAGGAGAAAATAAATTGAAAGATTTGTTAAATACTTTGTATGAGAGCGAGCAGGAAGACCAGTGGCATGTCGAGAGGCTTGACTATAATAACTATGTTAATATTGTTGAAAGCAAGATCAGAAACGTTTTTAGTAAAGGCGCGTTTTCTGAACTTAATGCAGAAAAAGTAGTTGAAGTAATATATTTAATTATATATAAGAAGGGATCAGCACGGTTTGCATGCACATTGGGACGTGGAGAAGATAATGTATTACGCTGTCCGTTTTCTGCTCCTTTTGGATATTTAGAGGAAATAAAATCCAAGCAGTCAGTAAGCGATTTTTATCGTGCGGCGGCTGCGGTAAATGATTATTTAGATAACGCAAATGAAAAAGCGGTAACGATTACCTTTCCACCATTGTTTTATGACAATAAAATTATTGGCGTATGGATCAATGCGCTTTTTCAAACTGGATGGAAAGTCGAATATTTTGAAATAAACTATGCGTTTCATATTCCTGATATTTTTGAAAACTATGAAAGTAAAATTGCACATAATGCGAGAAAAAATTTGAGAATAGCAGAACAGTCTGGGCTCCAGCTAGTACATTGCAACACCGAGTTCGAAAAAAAGGAAGCATATCAAATAATTAAAAAAAACAGAGAGATGAAGGGTTATCCTTTAAGAATGAGTGAAGAACAGGTAATGAAAACGATTGAAATTGTAAAAAGTGATATGTACATAGTTTACTTCGAAGGAAATGGTATTGCTTCGGCCCTGGTATACGAAGTAACTGATGATATTGTTCAGGTTGTATATTGGGGTGACATTCCTGGTTTTTCTGAAAAGAAACCAATTAATTTTTTAGCATATGAGCTTCTAAAAATATATTTTAAAAATGGTTATAATTATTTGGATATAGGTCCTGCTTCGGAACAGGGAATAGCTGATTTTGGATTATGTGACTTCAAGGATAGCATTGGGTGTATGAGGGACCTGAAGATTAAAATGAGTAGAAAAACTGAATAAGAAATACAATATATAGGAGGAGATCAACTATGAATAATCATGACATCATGTTAGAAGGGACACAGTTTATGGGAGAAAATGTACGATCCAAACTGAAATTCTGTGGTGAGAATGTGCGCCTTTATCCACTATGTAAAATTATACGGGCCGAAAATACTGAATTAGATAATGATTGTAAAATATTGGATAATGTATGGATAGATGCGGGCAAATCCTTAAAAATTGGAAAACATACAATGATTACATGGTTTGTATTGATTGAAGGTGGTGATAAACTCTGGATTGGTGATAGAGTCTTTATTGGTCCCGGATCCAAAATTTTAACAGGAACATATGAATTAGATGGTTATTATTCTTCAGAATTTTTACCGGACGATTGCCATAAGAATATGTATGGAAGCATCAGTATAGGAGATGATGCTTATATAGGTGCTAATTGTACAATACTTCCCGGGGTTAAAATTGGAGAAGGGGCAGTAGTTGGAGCTAATTCTCTTGTTACAAAAGACTTAGAACCGTGGACTGTTTATGTGGGTTCACCATGTAAAAAAGTTCGTGGCCGCATAAAACCGCCACAAGAAATGACAGATAAGGTTATGAAAGAAATTGACTGGAGTAATCATTTATAAGCAGAAGGAAGTGCTACAATGAAAATAATGCCAAACAAACTCGACCGCGGTTTCCAGCTCTATCAGGAAGAATTTGAAAAAAAGGCCCTGGAAGTACTCCGTTCCGGCTGGTATGTGCTTGGAAAGGAGGTCTCCTCCTTTGAGGAGGAATTTGCGGCATACACGGGGGCAAAATACTGTGTGGGGCTGGCCAGCGGCCTGGACGCCCTCTGGATTGCCTTCCGCATACTGGGGATTGGCGCGGGCGATGAAGTAATCGTGCAGGGAAATACCTACATTGCCAGCGTCATGGGGATCACGATCAACGGGGCAGCGCCGGTTTTTGTGGAGCCGGATGAATATTATAACATGGATGCCTCCCTGATCGAGGAAAAAATAACGGAAAAAACCAGAGCGATTCTGGTGGTTCATTTGTACGGACAGGCCTCCAACATGGAGCCCATTATGGAGATTGCCCGTAAATACAACCTGCGTGTCGTGGAGGACTGCGCCCAGTCACACGGCGCACGCTTTGGCGGACAGATGACGGGAACCTTTGGCGACATAGGCTGTTTTTCCTTCTACCCGTCCAAGAATCTGGGGGCCTTCGGGGACGGAGGGGCCATTGTGACAAACGACAGCCATATTGCCGATGATGTGCGTGTATTCCGCAACTATGGAAGCGAGAAAAGATATTACAACAAAGTGGTCGGGACGAACTCACGTCTGGACGAGCTCCAGGCCGGACTGCTCCGCGTCAGACTCTCCCACATGCAGGAACTGGAAGAGGAAAAGTGCAGAATCTGCAGCCGCTATCTGGCCGGGCTGCACCATCCGGACATTCTCCTCCCCGGTACCCGGGAGGGAGCCACCCATATATGGCACCAGTTTGTAATCCGGACAGAACGGCGCGGCGAACTGATTGATTATCTGAACCAGAAGGAGATAGGAACCATAATCCACTATCCCATCCCGCCGCATTTGTCGGAAGCATACCAGTACCTGAATATCTGCAGGGGCAGTCTGCCCGTTACAGAACACTATGCGGAGACGGTTCTGTCCATTCCCCTTTACAACGGCATGACAGATGAGGAACAGGACTTCGTAATCGAATCAATGAATGCCTTTTAAGCGGGGCATTTATTACCGGGGCTGAATTCCGGAACTGAAAGGCAGGGAAACACCACTTCATGGATAAAAAAATAGACGAAAAGACAGATGGAAAGATGAAAAAGCAGATTCAGAAACTTCTGGCTCTGCTTTCTGTCTCTGTTTACGATAAAACGGCAGAGAATATTCTGCAGTTTGTCAAATTTGGTATTGTGGGAGCCACCAACACCGCCATCAGTTACCTGCTCAATATAGCAGTCCTGTTTCTTATGAGGCCGCTGAACGTGGCCTGGGATTTTGTGGCAGGGAATGTGGTGTCTTTTGTGCTGAGCGTATTATGGTCCTTTTACTGGAATAACCGGTTCGTCTTTACGGCAAAGAAAGGGGAGCACAGGTCCCTTTTCGGCGCTCTGCTGAAGGCGTATATTTCCTACGGCTTCACGGGAATTATTTTAAACAATATTTTATCCTGGCTCTGGATCCATGTAATGGGTATCTCCAAGTTCATTGCGCCATTGATTAACCTGGTGATCAGTGTGCCGTTGAATTTCGTAATCAATAAATTTTGGACTTTCAAGGACAGATAGACGGGACAGGCGTGCTTTTGGGAGAAAGGTGAATCAGAAATCCGAATAATCAAGACAAATATTTATAACGCACAGCATATAATGAAAAAAATGTCAAGTCTTTTTTTATGGAAATAAATGTGGTATAATTTATGTAATTTAATTATGGTTTTCTATTGACATTTCCCCCAAAATATGATATAAGATGCATACTTTATTGTAAAGCAGACACAAGAGGACAACCAAATGCAGTTAAGTGAAGAACAATGTATGAAATTTCCGGCTGTGTTGAAAAATAAACTATTAAGACGTGAAATAGAGTTACCCGATACAACTTTATTTGATTACGCCCCTGTGTTGGTATATAGAGCAGTTGAACGAACAGAAGAAGATCATAGGGGCATCCGGCCAGAAGATTTTAAATCATATTTTGAATTAAAGAAGACGCCTAAAAATGCAAGAGGAATAAGGAAGGACTGGAATAAGGATCCTCATTATTATGGTGTATCCAGTTATTTAGATAGAAAGATAGTAGAACAAAAGATGAAATTTCCCAATCCCAAAAAGAAGATGGCTGTAGGCTATGTATATAAGGAAGGGGGACCGCAGGATACAAATAAGAGAGATAAGCATGTTTGTTGGTGGCTGTTCGAAAATGCCGATATAAGTGGGTTTGAGATAGAAGAAAGGTAAGACGATGGAAAAAGAATTATGTTTTTATATCCAGGATAATAAATTGTATTTAGAACAGGTGTTGGTTGACTATAATGATATACCAATATTTTTTGTATGCAAAGACTGCAGATCATTTTATGTAGTATTGTGCTCCGATATAGAGGAATTGAAATATATTATTGTTAATACTTCACAGGTGAATTTACACCGTTTATTACATGGTACGTTGTCCATGCGCGAAATTTTTACAAAACAGGATATTTACTGGGAAGTTATATCCGGGGAAGAAATTGAGCAGGATATAGTAACCTGTAAATCTATAAAGGAGCTTGATTGCTCTGTTTTACCAGAAGCAGGTGCCTGTTTTGAGATATTAACAAACGACGTGGCATCTTATGTTGAAAAGCTTGATGCGTTA
>CANOBT010000316.1 GCA_947564305.1 uncultured Lachnospiraceae bacterium
TTGCTTGGATACAGCCATGATAACAAGTCCACGCTCATTTGTATTCTCCTTTATTATACCACAAACTCCTCTATCTGCCGCCCGACAGAAGAAACAGCCTTACAGGAACTGTTCCGGGATCAGTGGGATGCCAAATATCCGAAAATCTACAAATCGTGGCATGACAACTGGGCAACCCTGTCCACCTATTTCAAGTATCCGGAAGTAGTAAGGCGCCTTATTTATACGACAAATGCCATTGAAGGTTTTAACAGGCAGCTTAGGAAAGTGACAAAATCCAAAACCCTATTCCCAACCGACGACAGCCTGTTAAAAATGCTGTACCTTGCAATGATGGACATTACAAAGAAATGGACAGGCCACCGGCAGGACTGGGGACAGATCCATTCCCAGTTAGAGATTTATTTTGAGGAACGCCTGTCCGGCAGGAATCTGTAAAAGATATAAGGGCTGAATTGACAGCCCCGGAAATCTTTGTATAATACAGACGAAGGGGCAGAACCTGAAAATCATCTTTAAACTTCAAAACGGCCAGCGCTTTAAACAGCGTTTCGCGGGGATGTCCATGGCAGAGCTTTTAAAGGCTGTCTGGGATTTTGACATCTGCCTGTGTCCTGCATGCGGGCATCCCGCAATGAAACAGCTTGGAAGGTGCTATGGGCATCCTTCCTGATCCGCCGGTTTCCCATACTTTTTTAAAGGCCTCCCGCCGGAAGGTCTGTGAAGTATGCCTAAAAACAAAAAGCATGTCTGGATCCATTCTGATTTCTCCTTACAGGCCGCCATAATCTCCCGTTTTAAGCTTCTGAGAAAGGATACTATCCCCATACAATCTGCGGCTAAATGCTCATGTACGGTAAAGAAGAAAGAGACCGAAAACAAGAGATAGACCGCCAGCACCACACTATACCGACTGCTACGGAATTCCTCTCATTTCTATTCTGTGAGAATATAATTGAGTTGACTTTGTCAACACATAGAGATATAATATGGGTTGATAAAGTCAACTCATAAAGGGGGGGGAGGTAAAACATTGAATGAAGATTTGATAAAAAAAATACGACAGTTTAACCGATACTACACTGTATGGTTAGATGTCATGAATAAAGGCTATTTAGGGACAAATTTCTCATGGCCTGAATCGAGAGTGCTATTTGAAATATATACTAACCAAGGGATAAATGCCACTGAATTATGTGAGCATCTAAACATGGACAAAAGCTATGTGAGTAGAATACTTGCAAAACTTGAAAAAAAAAGGTTAATAACGAGAAAACTTGTTTCGGGGAGCAAGGGAATTAAGAAATTATATTTAACAAACACGGGAAAGGAAGAAGCGAAAAAAATAGACTGGAATGGTGATAAACAGATTTATGAAAAATTAAAAAATATGGATAAAAAAGATTGTGATAGGTTATGTGAGGCAATGGTATTGATTGAAAGCATATTGCGTAAAAATGACGAAAAGTGAATTTGACTTTAGGAGGAACTGTTATGAATATCGAAATTGTTTTAGCCTATGAACATACACAAGAAATAAATGCGCTATTTTCAGAATATACAAATATGCTAATAATTAATGATAGTTCATTTCAAAATTATCTTGATATTCAGCATTATGAAGAAGAAATAAATCATTTAGAAAAAAAATATGGTATGCCATCTGGAAGATTATATTTAGCTTATTATAACGGAGAAGCCGCAGGTTGTATTGGATTGAAAAATATAGACAAAAAGAATTGTGAAATGAAACGTCTTTATGTAAGACCACAATTTAGAGGAAAAAATATTGGTAAACTTCTTGTACAAAAAATTATAACAGACGCAAAGGAAATTGGTTATTCGTATATGTTGTTAGATACCCTTCCCTTTTTAGAAAAAGCAATTCATATATATGAACAATTTGGTTTTTACACCATAGATTGTTACAACAATAGTCCTATGAGTACATCAATATACATGAGATTGGATTTATGATTTTTATTCTATCTTAGTACAATTGGAAAGAATCACATTCAGAGCAATTTATCTTTTGTATAAGCTGTTCTTTTTTTGCTACTGCTCTGAATCTGATACTTTCCTTAAGAATTATACCACTTTTAAAGTGGATATAACTCATCATTCGAATTTATATAATCACATTTATATATCTCCTTGATTTTTTATCCTCCATACGACACAAATGAATGAAATATAATAAAATATATATGAATACAGAATTTGGATTCATATCACTACAACTGCCCTCAAAAGCTACAATTATTCATAGAATTAGGACTATGGGATATATCCAAATTAAATATCATTATATGGATTCTTTTTAAGAATTTCTTCTATTTCTTTTTCTTTTCTCTTTTTAAAATCTTGTCCAAATAAAGAAAAAATTTCCTTTTCTTTTGCAAAAATAGCTCGACGAAAATCCTTTCCCTTTTCCCTATTGCATAACGCAAAATTCATTATGATATTGATAGAAAATATTTGTAATGCACTCCATAAAACTTCTCTTTTTTCATCTGTTACAATATCGCTTCGTATTCTCCCTTTTTCCGTAAACATAATATGATATTCATTATTTTTATTAAATATATATGTTCCTTCGATACTATTGTCTGTTCCTTCGGCAAAGAACAAATTATCACAAACAACTTCTCCCAATCTCATTCGAATTTCATTATATATATAATTCTTTAATTCTTCTGTTGATAACATCCCGCACTCCTTCCTACTTAGGTACAATATATCCCTCTTTAATCAATTGCAATATTGGCTTTGGAAGTTCATACTGTAACCCACCACCTGGCGAATCACCCCACGGCGCAATTTCTGACTGTATTGTTTCTGGTATTTCCTTAATTACTTCAAATTCTTGGTAAATAGTTGGATCAGTATTGGGTGGCAATGCTAATTTACTAGCATCTGCCCCTGTTTGGGTAACAAAGTTACTCTTTTCTCCTATATTCCCATACCTCCCCAAAGTATCTCCTGGCTTTAATATCATATTCACTTCTGTTCCTAGCACAGCACCATTATTTGGCGGATAATTCATTGAGCCATCCGGTTTGTACCAACTTGTATTTGACCCCCCCATATCCCCCGCTCCCAACACTGGCAGCTGTGGCTGCATTCCTCCGGGGAGTGCTCCTATGATATAGTATTCATTAAGATCAGGATTTATTGTTGCCGGCACCCCTGCTCCTCCTATTCCTGCTTGGGGAACCAGACTACACGGCGGACCCTCTATTGGCACCACGATCGCACTGGTTAATAATATCGCACAAAAAATCTGTTCCATGCCATCTACTAATTCATCAGCAAAATTACGATGCATCTCCCTCAATCTTTTCAAAGGATTGTCCCTTATCTCTCTTGCCCTTGCACTACAGTCCAATTTTGCAAAATAAAAATCATCGGCAGTTAGATTATTGTGTTTTATCGTTACTAATTCGCCATTTTTCTCTGGCATTCCATAGATTTCTGGCATTAAACGCTGCAGTGCAGCCCTAATCATTTGCCCTTCCGGCTCTGTTCCATACATATAATCTATAGTAATCTCACCGCCATGTCGTGCTAAGCAGTCATCTATAAATTGAAACGCTGTTTCATACATTGCACCATCCAGATACAAACTCCCATGTGGATCAAGCAAAATTTCTAACAGTCCCGGATAATTCTCGTTCATCTCCTTATAATATATCAATTTCTTTGCAAATATTGCATCCTGCCCTGTTGTCACCGCCCTGATTTCTGTGCCACTCGTTTGACATATAAGCGTAGATTTTGTGGTAATGATTTCTCTTCCATTCACAATCACATTCTGCGGTTCCGAATTTTCCCACCGATTCATCAGCCACATAAACATTTCACACGGCTGTTCTAGCCGGAATCTGCACTTTCCAAACGGGTAGATATTATGATTCGCTATACAATCTTCCACATGTGCCTGTGGCAAATTATTGATATCAATATTATCTGATCCCACATATAAATAACTGTGTGATGTTCCCCACGGACATTTAAGTTCTGCACCTAATACCAAGGGCTTCGCCGGCTTTTCCGCTTCCCCTGTAAACCAATCTACAACATCTGACCAAAAACCCATACCAGCCCCTCCTATTGTACCACAAACTCCTCTATCCCCATACCCCTGACCTCCCGCCGGTACGCACTCTCCACAAACGCAAGGCTGTTTGCTTCAAAAGAAAATATAAATTGCTTTTTTCAAATAATACATCAAAAAAAGACCCCATTTAGTATTACGTAATTATTACGTTACACCATGTAAGTTTTCCCAAATTTCTACAAGTTTCTTAACCCTTTTGGTCGATTGCAAACCGACCTTCCCGTTTTGTAACCGACCTTCACATTTTGTAAGCATCCTTCAAATTTTGTATCCGAAATTCCACTTTTGTAGCAGGATTCTCGTTTCTTCAACTGATTTTGTGCTATAATCCTCTTATGACAGGGTAAAAATGCGCACAAAAACCGGGCGTCACTTTTGTCTTACAAATTTTGTACCACAAATTTCACGCCTCTTTCGGTCCTTATTTCCAGCCGGCGGTCTGCGTCTGTTTTTAGTTTCTCACAGCCCTGTTACTTTTTAAAAAGT
>CANOBT010000317.1 GCA_947564305.1 uncultured Lachnospiraceae bacterium
ATGGCAAATACTTCCCCCTGCATTTTTTCCACGAGGAGTTTTACGATGGACAATCCCAGGCCGGTAGAATGGTTGCGCTCTTTTCGCTCCACATAAAACCGTTGAAATATTCTGGAGGGATCCAGTTCAGAATCCCCTGCAATCGGATTCTGGACACAGATACGGATGCGATCCCCGGGCGCATGTCTATATGGGGAGTTCACAGGTGCATCCGTGTCCTGTGTGATGGAAACCACCACTTCCCCGACAGAATATTGCAGACAGTTTTTCAATAGATTCTGCATCACCCGCCTGAGCATTTCTTCCTCCGCCAGCCCCCTATGGACAGTGTCCTGCTCTAAGCGCATTGTGAGCCCTTTTTCTTCAAACATTGGGATAAAATCTGTCATGGTCTCGGCAATCAGATTGGTTACATTTAATAGTTTCAGCTGCGGCTCCTGCTCCTGATTCATCCAATAGGAGTATTCAAAAAACTGCCTGATTCGCTGCTCCAATTCGTCCGTATGCCGGAAACAGACGGACAGATACTTTCTGCCTGTGTCATCAATCTCACAGCGCTCCAATAGCTGTAGATATCCTTTCAGGACGGTCAGCGGGGTACGCAGGTCGTGGGAAATATTGGTGATCAGTTCTTTATACTCATTTTCATTCCTGTTTTGGATTTGGCGGAACTTTTCATCCTGCCTGAAAATCTGATTGAAAGCAGCAGTTATTGCCATCAGGTCGCTATCCTGCATTTCCAGCGCAAGCGGTTTCTTGATGGAAGCGTTGATCCGGTATTCCAACTGACGCCTTAGGCTGCGCAGTTGCAATTTCAAACCCACAAAATAGATGATAGAGACAATCCACAGCACACTGATGGCAAGAACGGCAAACTTCATCGTTTTCTCCCTTATTTTTCCTCTATTTTAGCTCCGTCTTTCGGAATTTCAGATATCCAATCGTCCCAAAGAGGATAATCCATACCAGACTGATGCCAATTGTTTGGCAGATATCAGACCATGTCACGTCTAATTTCAATACATGGCGATATAGCCCCAGGGGCGTGTAATTGACAATCCTTACGATGTCTTCGGAAAGGATGGATGCCAGAAGATTTCCCCCGAATAAAATGCCCACAAAGCAGATGCCCATTGTGGTTCCGGTCTTTCGAACAAAGAATGCGATGATGCCGCAGATTGCGAACAGGCTGATATATGCCATGCTGCCGGCGGCAACCATTCCGATAATATAGGGGATCTGGGTTAAATTTCCACAGATGTCCGCTGTGCCAAGGCCGTTTTTGAATCCTGCCGGAAGCGCTGTCACACACCAGTAAATCAGGCAGAGCACAGTCACTACAATAGAGTACATCAGCATTTTAGCCAGATAGACAGTGCTCCGTTTTTTCCCATAGGAGATGGATTCCTGAATTATCCTGTTCTCAAAGCTTCCGCCGATCATCCAGCCTGCAAATAAGCTGGCGAGCAGCAGAGCCATTGCGCTGTCCCCCATTGTGCCGCATATGGATCCTCCAAAATAGAGGTCGTACATCTTATTCAGCGCTTTGATTCCCGGCAGATTAGCCGGGTCTGTATACTTGAGTCCAAATACGGCGGATGCAACTACCGTAATGATAACTACAATTTTCAAGGGCAACGATTTCCGTACCTGATACCATTCACATCGTAATAAACTAAGCATCTTTATTCCCTCCGATCACACTCATAAAGTAATCTTCCAAACTTGTCTCACATACAGAGATTTTGGTGACAATCACGTCATTTTCATGCAGTACTTGTCCCACCCGTTCCCTTTCATCCAGAAAATCAAACAGTTTGACACTGTTGTCCGGCATTACCTGAAAATTCCGGGTATGCAGCTTTTCTTCCAATACCGCTGTCAGTTGGTTTACATTGACAGCTTCTAAGGAAATATAGCATTTGCACCGGTCGTCCAGTTCTTCGTGGGAGAGAACCTGGCGGATTTCGCCTTCATGGATAATAATAAAGTTTGTGGCGACCTGGTACAGTTCCGGCAGGTTATGGCTGGAAATCAGGATTGTCTTGTTCTCATATTCGCTTAGTTTTTTGATCAAATTTCGTATCTCGATGACACCGGCGGGATCTAAGCCGTTGATGGGTTCATCCAGCATGAGCAGGTCGGGATTGCCGATTAATGTCGTGGCGATTCCGAGCCGCTGCCTCATTCCGAGGGAAAAGTTTCTGACTTTCTTTTTTCCGGTGTCTTTCAGGCCGACGAGTTCCAGCAGTTCATTTTCGATTTCATAATTTGGCATGCCTTTCATCAGACATTGCAGGTGCATGTTTTCTTTTGCGGACATACCTGCCACCAGTCCCGGAGCTTCGATCAGGGAACCGATGCGTTTGCCCGCTGTTTCCAATCCGCTGCGGTTTTCGGTGCCGAATAGCAGAATGCTGCCCTGTGTCGGGAATCCAAGCCCTGCGATCATCCGCATCAGTGTCGTTTTCCCGGCTTTCCGATCAGGCCGTAAATCTTTCCCTGCTGTAGGCTCAGATTGACATGATTTAATGCCCATTGAGATTTATACTGTTTCGATAAATCTCTTGTTTCCAAAATAATATTGCCCATAATCTGTTTCCCTGTCACAGTCTCGATCTGCCGGACTGTAACATTTCCTTTCCGCTATGTAGAATTATAAGAATGACTTCTTATAACGGAAAGTATAAACTCCAAAGGTTTGATAAACGTTAAGAAAATCATGTAATTGGTATCAATTTGTAAAGAAAAGGTTAAGTGTCATTTTGCAAGCCGATATCCCAGTCCCCACACAGTTTCAATGTATTCGGTTTCACTGTATTTTTTTATCTTGGTCCTCAGGTTGCTGATATGTGTCTTGATGACATTCTCATCGCCCAGGTACTCATACCCCCAGACTGTCTCATAGAGGTATGCCTTTGAAAAGACCTTGTTTCGAGACTGCAGCAGTAATTCCATGATGCCGTATTCCTTTGCCGTCAATTCCAGTTCAGTGCCATTTACTGTGAGCGTCTTGCTTTCGGTATCCAGCGTCAACTCCTTATAGGAAAGTTGTTTTTTATGGTTCTTCATATGGTATCGCCGCAGATTGGAAACGACTCTTGCGGTTACTTCCCCCAAATCAAATGGTTTTGTGATATAATCATCTGCTCCCAGCGTCAGCAAATCAATCTTTGTACCCACCAAATCCTTTGCTGAAATCACAATGACCGGGATGTCACAGTCCTTTCGGATTTCTTTTAATACTTCGTCTCCACTCTTGTAGGGCAGCATCAGATCCAGTAATACCATGTCAAAGTGCTGGTCTCGTAACTGCCTGATACCGTCAAGCCCATTCCAGACGGACACAGTTTCATATCCACTGTCTTGCAGATTCTGCGCCAATAGCTGATTGACATCTTTTTCATCTTCAACGATTAGAATACGCTCCATACTATTGCTCCTTGAATTATCTGCCCTTTAGGGACATTTCAAAATGACTTCATGATTTGCTCCACTACATAATTTTAGTAGTTGAAGGAGCATAATGTCAATAGCATAACAGGAAATGCTTTTATAGCGTTTCATTTTTGTGAACTGATTGAGATTGACGATGATATGGAAAGAAGTTTTTATGAAATGCCATGAGGTGGCTTAACAGGTTCTATCCTCTTTTTATTGCGGCTTACTTGTACATTATAGGAAAAACATGTATAATGCAAATAAGCGTAAAAACTCGGTATGTCGTAGGAGTATTAACTAGGCAAGAACCGTAGGGATCGGCATTCAAAGTATTTTTGCAGATGCAGTCCGGGGACGATGCGGTCGATTGGGTGTTTTATATTATAGCGTTTCTGCTTTCGCCGATGTATTTAGCGAAAGTTCTTGAAGAATATCTTTTTGATATATAGAATATGGTAATGGATGTTTGGGATTTGGAGGATAATTTGCCATGGCGAGAACCGTAGGGATAGGGATTCAAAGTTTTGAGAAACTGATAATGGAAAACAGCTTTTATATTGATAAAACTGATTTTATCAGGCAGTGGTGGGAAAACAGAGATGAGGTGACGCTGATCACCCGTCCCCGCAGATTTGGTAAAACCCTGAATATGAATATGCTGGAGAGATTTCTTTCCGTGGAGTATGCAGGGAAAGGGGATATCTTTGAAGGATTATCTATATGGAAAGAAGAGAAGTACCGTAATCTTCAAGGCACCAGGCCAGTGATATTTTTGAGTTTTGCAGATGTAAAGGCGAATACCTTTGCACTGGCAAAGGAAAAGATATGCATGCTTATCAAAGAAGTGTACCATAAGTTTGATTTTCTGTTGGCCGATGGAATATTAAAGGAGGGGGAAACAGATTTTTTCCGCAATATTCTGACAGAAATGACAGAATCCGAGGCGGCTTATTCTTTAAAAAACCTGTCTTGTTATCTGTCACGTTATTATGGGAAAAAAGTCTTTATCCTGCTGGACGAATATGACACGCCTCTTCAGGAGGCCTGGGTGTACGGTTA
>CANOBT010000318.1 GCA_947564305.1 uncultured Lachnospiraceae bacterium
TTTACTGCAGGGACGGGGCGCTGCGTGATCTGGCCGGATTACGGGGAACATACCGCGTCATTGACAAAACGCAGACAGCGATCGAATTGCTGCTTAGGCAGTTGGAGCTTCTGTATATATCTGAGGCAGTTTTTTATTTGGATGCACCTGTATCTAATTCAGGCAGGCTGTCAGGGTTAATCCGGCAGTGTGCGAAGGGATACGACATATCTGTGCAGACACAGATTATTCCAGACGTAGACCGGGTTTTAGAACAGATGGAAGGCGTGATCAGCGGGGATGCTGTTATTTTAAACCGTTGTAAGAGCTGGCTGAATGTGATGCCGTTGATTATAGGGCGGATGGATCATGTCTGGAAGATCCGGCTTTGATGTAACGTACTGGAAATAAGGGAGAAAGAAGACATGGACAGTGAAAAAGTATATGCAATGAGTTTTGCGAAAATATATCCGTTACTGGTTGCGAAAGCAGAAAAGAAGGGACGGACGTTAGATGAAGTGAATGAAATAATCTGCTGGCTGACCAGATACAACACAGAAGAAATAGAAGATGCCCTTATCAGTCCTGTTACTTATAGGGACTTTTTTCAAAATGCACTGCTTCCAAATCCGGACAGGAAATCTATCAAAGGTGTTGTCTGCGGGGTACGCGTAGAAACAATTGAGGAGCCGTTGATACAGGAAATCAGATATTTGGACAAACTGATTGATGAACTAGCAGAAGGAAAATCCATGGATAAAATCCTGCATAGATGAGCAGACGCAGGCAGGGAGGTGAACAGAATGTGGAAATGTCCAAAATGCGGCCGTACATTTAAGAATACTAATCAGGAGCATTACTGCGGTGAGGCTCCGATAACAATTGAAGAATATATAGAACGCCAGCCAGAGCAGGCCGGCCCTTTCTGCTGCAGATCAATAACACAATAAAATCCGCATTACCGGACGCTGTGGAAAAAATATCATGGAGTATGCCGACTTATTGGAAAAAACATAACTTGATCCAGTTTGCGGCATTTAAGAAGCATATCGGATTGTATCCTGGTCCTGAAGCGGTGGAGGCATTTGCGGACAAGCTAAAGGAATATAAGACAAGCAAAGGAGCCATACAGCTTCCATATGATAAGCCTCTGCCGCTTGAATTAATTGGAGAGATTGCAAAATGGTGTGAAAAGGAGAATGGCTGCTAATGGATACAGATGTTTTAAGTTTCTTTGATGAGCATATGGATTCCCTAGCCTCTTTTACGAAGCTTTTGAGAGTAGTGTGAGGAAAGAGTTTAAAGATGTACGGATAAAGGTACAGAAAACCCAGATTTCATTTTATAGCAGGCACTTATTTGCATGTGTTTCTTTTGCACGGATTCGCAGGAAGAAAGACTGTCACCCCAATTATATTGTTATTACATTTGACTTAAATTATAAGTCGGAATCACCGAGGATTGAAGCGGTATCTGAGCCTTATCCGAACGGGTGGACGCATCATGTTTTGTTATCAGATCCTGGTGAGATTGATGAGGAGCTGATGGGATGGATCAATGAGGCGGCTTTTTCTGATAAAAAATAAATTCTTTCATATTTGGATATAGAAAAGTAAAGGAGAAATAAACTGTGGCAGTAGAAAATGGAGTATGGACGATGCATGGCATGGATTGGAATGATCCTTACCGTATCCGTTCCTATAGGGAATTGATAAACTGGATCAATGAGATTGGCTTTCTACCATTATTTAAAAATGAGATTGAGGGTTTCTCGGCAGAGGAGCATATCTCAAATCTTTTCTGGTGGACAGGCGATAAAGAGCAGGATCCCTGGGAATGGCGTGAAATCATAGCAAAGAGCGGCGAAGTGCGCTGCAAGAAGATTATGGATGAATTTGAAAACCGGGAAGAATGGATGGGCCATGAACTGAAAAAGCAGGCAGGGTTCTATAAGGGCGGCGAAAAGAATTTCAGCGGTATAATTACCGAGCTTCAGATGCAGACCTATCTCATCATCCACGATTTCCGGCAGAAACGCAATAAGAAAGGCGCGGAATATGGTATGGCAGTATCCGTCTACATGACGCCGGAGGAATTGTGGGGATATGATCTGGTAACGTCTGCGTACAAAGAGACGCCGGAAGCATCCAGGGAACGTATTTACAGACATGTGCAGGAACATTATCCGGATGCGACAGAAAAACAGATAAAGACTTTGATAAAATGAAAAGGAGGGCATGAGCTTGATTAACCGGGAAGACATGCTGGAACTGACCAGGCGGATGACGCCGGCCCGGACATCCATGACGAGGATTGCCGGGTGCTACATAGACAGGGACGGGGAGTTTGACGGGAGCTTTAATACCAATTTCCTGAAGTTGTCCGATTCCGACAGAGCTAGAAATCTGAAACTGGAAAAGGCGGTGCTGTTTCCTGATACCAATAAGAATTTAAAGAAATATGAGTTCGCGGCGAAAGCGCAGAAGCCGGGAAGTATGTGGCAGTTACTTATGGCTATGAAGGAATGTGGGCTGAAAAACGATGCATTGATGGATACGTTCTATGATGTGGTGATGGAGCGTTATCATGCGGATTCAGAGTATGCCGTCCTGATATTTCATGACCGCTATGACATTCCAGCAAAGGCATCGGATAAAGAGCGGCTGGGAGAATCGGAGGAAGTGTTTGAATATCTGATCTGCGTAATCTGCTCGCTTTCCGGTGAATATGAGCCGGGAGAGCCAGAATGTGGATTCCTGTTTCCAGCGTTTACAGACCGGTGCGGGGATTTGAACCACGTTAATGTCTATCAGAGAAATCCAGACAGACCGCATATGGAGTTAGTCAGGGAGATTCTAAGCGCAGAATAAATTGACGTACTTTTTAGAGGAAGGGGAGATGCAGGATGGCATACAAACCAGAACTTTGGACGGAAGCGAAGAAAAAGTGCCGATTAAATGAGGAAGATGTCCGCATGGCGAAGGAAATGAGGCTAAATCCGAAAAGTCTGATTAAGAATATCCCCAGTCCCAGGGAGCAATGGAAACAGCCGGTGAAAATCTGGATTCGGGAATTGTATGAAGAAAGACATAGAAAAATGGAACAGCTGCGACTTAGTTTGACACTGATGGGGGTAGGAGGAGGCGTTTGTTGTGATTGTTTGTCGTATTGTGTGTTTTTTGATGTAAACTAAAAGGAGAACCGGACGCATCCGATTCTCCCAAGTACGCTCCGTAGAGACGCACCGCTATTCACGTTTATAGTATACAAGAAAAGGCTAGAAAATGCAAGAATTTTCACGATTTAACAAAACTTTTTAATTTGGTGAGTTTAGAATTATTATCGGTATGGATAATCTGGTTAAATATGCTTATTGGAACATTGCTGCGTAATTTTTCTGCAATATCTTCAAATCCCGATATTATCCGTTTCATTTCTGTTTTGGATACATGAAGTAGGTTGAGCTGGTAAATTACTAAAACTAAATAGTCTGTGATAGTTTCAAAAGTTAATCCCCTTACTCCAGTAGCATTGGAGATAGCATTCCCCACCTGTTTATCGATGCTTCCCGTTCGGAAACGTGTATCAAAAATCACATCGTTATGCGCAATGGCATTTCGAAGGTCTTTCGTAGCATAAATCAGACGTTGAGGCATCATGGCATTTGAATCATCAGAATATCGTATTCCAAGTTTTTTTGAAATATCCGCCCTGCAATTTTGATTCAGACACGAGACGAAATGACCAAACTCGCCTAAACTAAGTAATTCGAAAGTCGCCCATATTGGCAGGTTAGCGTCTTCACGAAGATAGTGATCTGCAATTTTATTTCCATTCCCATAAGCATCCGTCTGAACCTTATAGATACGATTACGCAAATCTAACCGCCTTTTTAACTCTCGTCTAAATTTTTCTTCAGCCTTTTGACGGTCATAGGCATTTTTATACACTTTACCCTTGGTAGAAAACATTTTATAGTTATCTAACAACTGGTTATAGATATCAATAAAATTTTCAGAATTCGTTGAAGCTACTAATATATCCAGAACGTAATTTTTGACGGCTGTTTCAATTAGCATTACGTTAGGATAAAATAATGATTTTAACCCTGCATCAAACTCATAGACAGCAACCAATTCTTCAAATTTTGTATAAGGGACATGGTTTGAAGGTGTATTTATGTAACGATATCCTTTATATCCATGATAGTACCCTATATTCATAAGTTTGCGCTTTTGCGATGAACCAGAAATGGAGATTCCTTTTTTATCGCGCAGATAGCGCATTAAACCATCCGTACTTTTGGGACGCGAGTCTGGCATATTTATGCACCTCCCTCGTTAGTATGACTTTAAGTATATATCAAAATTAGTATTCGTCAAAGAGTTTGAAATAGTAATCGAAATCAAATGAAATAATTCATTTGGATCACATCCTATTCTTTGAAATTCAGCATATAGAAAAGTCTTGATACTTGTGTTAAGATGGTGATATTAAATCAAGA
>CANOBT010000319.1 GCA_947564305.1 uncultured Lachnospiraceae bacterium
TGCGTGTCAGCGAATTTTGTGGCTTGACAAAAAGTGATTTGGATTTTGAAAGCCGAAAAATCCGTGTAGATCATCAGCTTGTCCGGGAACGGGGCGGAAAGTATTATGTTGAGAAAACCAAGACCGAGTGCGGATGCCGCTTTATCCCTATGACAGAGGAAGTCTATCAAAGCCTGAAAAATATCCTTACCCGCCGCAAGCAGTTAAAGACAGAAATGATTGTTGACGGATATAGTAGCTTTCTTCTGCTGGACAAAGATGATAAGCCAAAAGTAGCGTTGCATATCGAAAATGAAATGCGTTGGGCAATGAAGAAGTACAAGAAACTTTACCCTAATAAACCATTGCCACACATCACGCCTCATGTATTCCGCCACACCTTTTGTACCAACATGGCAAACGCAGGTATGGATATTAAGACCTTGCAGTATGTAATGGGGCATTCGGATGTAGGCGTTACTTTGAATGTATATACTCATGCCAGCTATGACCGTGCGGCGGAGCAGATGGCGAGAATTTTAGACTTCAAAGAAGCGGATATACATGGAAAACAGAGAAAATCAGGTTGAGAAGTACACTAATCTACTACACCAATAACTACACCATTTGCCCGTAAATTTGCATAGATTTATAACGGATTACGCAGATTAAGGGTAAAAAACAAAAAATGAAAAAAGCGCCGGAAAGCTTGAAATATCAAGGTTTGAAGGCTTATGAAGGGATATAAAAGATATGATTAAAATATTATTCGTCTGCCACGGCAATATTTGTAGAAGCCCCATGGCCGAATTCATTTTTAAAGATATGGTTAATGAAGCCGGTCTTACAGACCAATTTGAAATTGCCTCTGCCGCCACCAGTTCTGAAGAGATCTGGAACGGCGTGGGCAATCCAGTATATCCTCCGGCGAGGGAGGAGCTTGCACGACATGGGATATCGTGTGCAGGAAAACGCGCAATCCAACTAAGAAAACAGGATTATCAGCGATATGACTATATTATAGGTATGGAATACCGTAATATTCGTAACATTGATCGGATTGTTGGTGCCGACCCGGAGCATAAAGTACATATGCTCTTAGATTATTCGGAAAATCCGAGAGATATTGCAGATCCGTGGTATACAGGCGAGTTTGGGCGGACGTATGATGATATTTTAGAAGGATGCAAAGGATTTCTTGCCTGGATTATGGCGAATGAGCAGGAACTTGTACATTAAAGTGTTGTGTAAACATAAAAATTTATTTGTTTTCGATAAAAATGATAGTAATATTTTCGTGCTGGTGCTATAATATATTCAATGATGAATATGCTGCAGACAGCAGGAGAAAGGATGTGGGAGAGCATGAACAGAGTAGAGGAGATCATTGCGACGACCAAATTAAATGAGTTATTGAATAAAAAGGAAGAAGAAAAGCAAGCTAAGACGGTGTTATGGGTGCTTGCCATTATTGGTGCAGTGGCGGCTGTAGCGGCAATTGCTTATGCGGTTTACTGTTTCTTTACGCCAGATTATCTGGAAGACTTTGAAGAGGATTTCGAAGATGATTTTGACGATGACTTTTTTAATGATGAGGATCAAGTATAGAATATAGTTGATATATCATGATAAAAGCAGGCCCCAAGCCTGCTTTTATCATGATGGTAAGGAGTTGAGAGTATGGATGGACAATGCTTTGCGTTATTAATCGACGCAGATAATGTGTCGGCAAGGTATATTAAGCCTATATTGACTGAACTGTCAAAATATGGAAATATTACCTACAAAAGAATATACGGGGACTGGACGAATACGCAGCATTCTAGTTGGAAGGACGAGCTGCTGAAGAATTCGATTATGCCGATACAGCAGTTTAGTTATACACAGGGGAAAAATGCTACAGATTCAGCGATGATCATAGATGCAATGGATATATTATATGCACATGATGTGGATGGTTTCTGTATAGTGTCTAGTGACAGCGACTTTACAAGATTAGTCAGCAGGCTCAGAGAGAGTGGAAAGACGGTTATCGGTATGGGAGAAAATAAGACGCCGGAGCCTTTCCGTAAGGCATGTGATAAATTTACAATCTTGGAAAATTTATTGAATGAGCAGACATTGGGGTCAACTTCCGGGGAATCACAGAGTTCGATCAGTAAAGAGCGCATTGAGGACGAAGTCGTTCAGATGATTTTGGAGAATCAGGATGACAATAGACAAACTGGGCTGGGAGAAGTAGGAAGCCGGCTTGTCAGTCTTCATCCTGATTTTGACGTACGTAGTTACGGATATAATATGTTGTCTAAGTTCCTTGAAGAGTTTAGGAGGATAGAATTAGTAAAAAAGGGTAATTTTGTATCAGTTGCATTGAAGGAAGACAGAGGGCGGAAAAAAGATATAGATAAGTATGTGATCGCAGTCGTAAAGGAGGCAGGTAAGAATGGGATTGAACTGAGTGTTCTGGGGAATAAAGTATATGAGAAATACAAAGATTTTAAGATTGGAAGATATGGATATTCTCAGTTTAATCAATATGTGAAAAGTATTGTACACATGAAGATTGAAAAAGACGGAACCATTCTTAAGGCTAAATATGTAGAATAACTGGGGTGGTAAAAAGAGGAAAGGATAGTAAGTTTATGAAAAAGGGGCAGGTATATGAAGGGATTATAGAAAGAGTCGATTTTCCAAATAATGGGCATATACATTTGCCGACAGAGGGAAAGACTGTGGTGGTGAAAGACGGAGTGCCGGGCCAGAAGGTTAAAGTATCCGTCAATAAGATTCGCCGAGGGAAAGCAGAAGGAAGGATTCTTGAGGTTTTAGAAAAATCTCCAGTGGAGACAGACCCTTCCTGCCCTCACTTTGGGCAGTGCGGAGGATGTACGTACCAAAATCTTCCTTATGAGGAGCAAGTAAAGCTGAAGGAAAAACAGATTAAGAAAATGATGGATGAAGCAGTAGAAGGGTCTTATGTATGGGAAGGCGTGAAAGAAAGTCCGATGAAAAAAGCGTACCGTAATAAGATGGAGTTTTCTTTTGGAGATGAGTATAAGGATGGACCGCTTGCATTGGGGATGCATAAGAAAGGGAGCTTTCATGATATTGTAAATGTGCCAGATTGCCGGATTGTGGATGAAGACTACAGGAAGATTCTTGCCTGTACGTTGGAGTGTACAAAAAAATCTGGATTACCCTATTATCATCGCATGAGGCATACCGGATTTTTTCGGCACTTGCTGGTAAGAAAAGCAGCAAGGACCGGAGAGATCCTTATTGATTTGGTGACGACAAGCCAGATGGAAACCGATTTTTCAGAATGGGTTAAAGAGCTTATTGCTCTGCCGCTTACAGGGAACATTGCGGGTATTTTGCACACGAAAAATGATGGGGTGGCAGATATTGTCAAGGATGAGGGGACAAAGGTTCTGTACGGACGGGATTATTTTTTTGAGGAATTGTTGGGGATGAGATTTAAGATAACGCCCTTTTCGTTTTTTCAGACGAATACGCTGGGTGCAGAAGTACTTTATAGGACCGTGAGAGAATATATCGGAGATACAAAGGATAAAGTGATCTTTGATCTGTACAGCGGAACGGGAACAATCGCCCAGGTTCTTGCGCCTGTGGCAAAAAGGGTCGTAGGTGTAGAGATTGTTGAAGAGGCTGTACAGGCGGCGAAGGAGAATGCCAGGTTGAACGGCATTGATAATTGTGTGTTTGTGGCAGGGGATGTATTAAAAGAGGTTGATGGACTAAAGGAAGTGCCTGATTTTATCGTACTTGATCCTCCAAGAGATGGCGTGAATCCAAAAGCGTTGGAAAAAATCATAGATTTTGGAGTAGAAAAGATAGTATATATTGCATGTAAACCGACAAGCATTGTAAGAGATCTGGAAATGTTACAGGGAAGGGGATATAAAGCAGATCGAATAGCGTGTGTTGATTTATTTCCGGAAACTTATCATGTTGAGACAGTCGCTCTGCTGACGAAAAAAGCCCAGTAAATCAAAGGTTTGAGCCGATTCAAAGAGAAAATGTTGCTGTATTTCTCGTGAAATATGTTTGGTAAGACGGCTTGTTTTCTGGGGTGGGGTTCAAAGATAATTTGCTGAAATGGAGTTTCGCTAAATTGTATGGGTTTCGCTAAAATGTTTGAGTTTCGCTAAAAGGTTTAGTGTTTTGCTAAAGCATACAGATAAAAAATGTACAGTCAGGGTATCAGTAGGAGCGTCTGTTACCCTGGCTGTTTTTGATTTGACATCATCACTGCTAATGGAGAATTCAGAAACCACGTTTGACGTGGGAAATGACTTGACATTCCACATTGGACGTGGTATTTTGTAAGCGTAAACGGAAGAGTTTGCAAGGAGGTTAGATGATGAAATTTGGGCTGTTTTCTGAATTGTATGATGAGGCAAAAAGTTGTGAGAACGTGGATGTATTCATAGAACGCCGTGAGGATGAT
>CANOBT010000320.1 GCA_947564305.1 uncultured Lachnospiraceae bacterium
GTTTCTGCATCTATCATCCCCTGATAAATCCCCATGCCTTCTCCCTTAATTTCCGAGCCATCACCCAGTCGTATCGATTCTGTATATGTACCAATATAAAATTTTTGCTTCATAATTATCTATCTCCTTTTTCCAAATTATAAGGTCAAAAAAATGGTACGGCTGTCAAAACCGCACCATTTTTATTTTACTGCTATCCCACTTTTAATGATGAATCAAATGCTGTCCCTGATGGATAAAAATTATAGCGTCTTACATATTCACAGGATTCTTTTGCGCCGATTCTGCGATCCATTCCTGAATCCTCCCACTCAACAGACAGCGGACCTTCATATCCCATCTGATTCAGCTCCCTGATAATCCCATCAAAATCCACATCTCCATGACCAACAGAAACAAAATTCCATCCTCTTCTAGTATCACCAAACTCAAGATGGGAACCGAGAATTCCTGCTTTTTCATCTCTGTTGATTTTCACATCTTTCATATGAACATGATAAATCCTATTGGAAAAATCTCTAAGAAAAATAAGTTCATTGACCCCCTGCCATACCAAATGGCTGGGATCGTAATTGATCCCTAAAGCAGGCCTGTGGGAAAATACCTCCAGCAGCTTTTCTGTTGTGTAATAATCAAACGCTATTTCCGTAGGATGCACTTCTAAAGCAAATTTTACATTATATAAATCAAATTCATCCAGAATAGGATTCCATAATTCTGCGGTCCTTGCATATCCGTCATCCACCATTTTCTGTGTGGTCTGAGGGAAGGAATACCATTTAGACCAAATAGGAGAGCCCATAAACCCATTTACAACCTTTACTCCCAGCTTTTCTGCCGCCCTGGGGACTAGTTTCATTTTTTGGACAGCCCACTTACGGATTTCGCCAGGCTGATCAGCATATATACCAGGTGCAAAGTTATTTAGCCTTTCGTCCCATTCATCACCTACACACTGCCCCATCAGATGGGCTGATATCGCATAGCATTCCAGTCCGTATTTTTTCAAAGTTTCTTTTATGTAAGGGACATATTCCGAATCCTGCAGCGCCTTATCAATGTCAAAATGTGCATGACAGGCAAGCTCAAGTCCATCATATCCCATTTCCTTCGTAAGTGCGCAGAGCTCCTCTAACGGCAAATCTCCAAACTGTCCCGATGCTAATGTTATTGGCCTCATAATTCCACCTCCGATAACACCAGTCTTCTGCCTGTCTCTGCTGATTGTAATGCCGCAAACACCGCTTTCATCGAAAGAAGCACGGACTCTCCGGAAATTTCAGGTTTTTTCCTGTTCTCCAGACATTCTATCCAGGAGTCTATAACCCCGGAGCTGGTCTGGTTATCATTCGTCTGTATGGAATCCAGCTGATAACATATACGTTCTCCACCCTTCTTTTCAATAATGATGGAATACTCCGGATCTGAATAAATATACATGATTCCTTCCGAACCATAAAGAACTGTCGAATTATCCTCTTTTCCATAGAAGGACCAGCTGGCAGTCATGGTTCCCACGATTCCTGCACTCAGCTCATAAATACATACCGCATTATCATCTACTCCAATCGGGCTGCCATCCTCTCCTTTTTTATCTAATGTCCCAATATACGCTGTTACAGCCTCGATCTTTTCTCCCGTAAGAAACTGTATCAAATCTGTTTTATGAATTCCCAGATCCGCCATAGCTCCAAAAGCCGCCTGATTTTTGTCGAAAAACCAAACCTTCTGGCTGTCTACAGTCCAGGATTCCGGTCCGCCGTGTCCAAAGGTGCTTCTAAAACTGATGATCCTGCCAATTTCCCCCTGTTCAATCAGCTTCTTCGCCTTTCTATGAGTCCTGGTCAATCTCTGATTGTGTCCAATCATCAGAGCTCTTCCTGTCCTTTCAGATACAGATACCATCCTGCAGCACTCTTCGTAAGTCACCGCCATAGGTTTTTCACATAGTACATCTTTGCCCGCTTCCATTGCCATAACAGAAAGCTCACAATGTGCCGCATTTGCAGCACATATACTTACTGCATCAATTTCTTCATTTTTTAATAATTCTTCACAGGAACCAAATGCCTTTGTATGATATGCTTCTGCAATATCACCGGCCCTTTGGGGATTCATATCATAAATTCCTATAATAGAAGCCTGCGGATTTGCTGTGTATTCAGGCAGGTGTCTTGTCTGTGCAATTTTTCCGCATCCAATTACGCCCACATTTATCATATGCCTTTCTCCATTTACCTATATCATCTTTCCCCTGGAGAAAACGCTTTATAGAACTATTTTACCGTAGATTGACGAATACGCACCTCATGCTCTAAAAACTGGCTGCCTATCACATCGTCTTCTGTACATATCCTGTCAATCAGCAGCTCAATTGCCAGCCTGCCCATATCCTTTTTCGGCTGATATACAGTTGATAAAGGCGGATTATAATTTGACGCAATCTCCAAATCATCAAACCCGATGATTGCCACATCCTCCGGCACTGACATCCCTGCTTTTATGACTGCCTGTATGGCCCCTATAGCCATAATATCAGATATTACAAAAACTGCTGTAGGTGCGTCCGGCAGATTTAACAGCTGGTTCATGGCCCTCATTCCGCTGCGAAAACCATAATCCGTTCCTGCACGGGCTACATATTCATTTTTAAATTCTATATTATTTTTCTGTAAAACATCCTTGTAAGCGTTCTCTCTTTCCCTTGTTGACAAAAACCCGTTATTACAGCTAATCATTGCTATTTTTTTATGCCCGACATTAATCAGATGCTGTACTGCATCATAGCCAGCCGCGTAATTGTCAACAGAAATATGGGGAACACACTCTAGTTTCTCTTTATATTCACAACACTGTATCAATGGATATTTCTGGTTAAGTTCGCGAAGCTCCTCCCTGTCCATAACGGAAGAACATAAAATAGCCCCGTCTGCAAGATTCAAAGAAAGCATTTGCAGGAATTTCTGTTCATTTTCATACTGACTCGCAGTTGTGCAAAGTAATACCATACAGTTCTTCTTTCTTGCCATATCACAAATTCCTTCTGCAATTGCAGAATAGAACGGGTTTTCCACATCCGGCAGAAGCGCCAGAATCTTTATAGGGCGGATTTCCTTATCCTCCTTATGTTGTCTCGGGGATATGTACTCTAACTCTTCTATTGCCGTTAACACAACCTTCTTTGTATCTTCCCGGACGCGCGAGCTATTATTCAGCACTCTGGACACTGTCGCTACAGAAACATTTGCCCTTCGTGCAACCTCTCGAACATTAGCCATACTTTTCATTCCTTTGTTCTATGATATAATTTACTTATTCAGTGTTTTCATTATATCATACCATTTTTACAGTTACACCTTTTTTCGCAGATTCATATCCCTTTTTGATAATCTCAAGACAGATTTTTCCATCCTCTCCTGTGGTTACCGGTGTCTTTTTGTCACGAATACACTGTGCAAAATGTCTTTCCATGCCGTAAAAGCCATCCTGCTCCTCAAAAACAACTTCCTCAAAGTCTTCGTCATCTAAACCGCACATCCGCAGTTTAAAGCCTTTACTATCCATGTTTTGCAGAAGCAGTGTTCCTTTCTCACAATACAGTTCAATATTTTCATAACAGAAGTTCTTAGGGCCGACTGTAGTAAAGCTATAGTATGTCTGCGCCATTACCCCATTTTTCATTTTCAGTACAACAGAAGCATTATCTTCAATTTCATCTTCCTCAAAATAGTTAGTTGTTACCGCACTGATTTCATCCACTTCCGAACCGCTGAACCACCTGATCAGATCAAAATGATGCGCACCTAAGTCCGACAGCGGCCCGCCGCCTGATTTTTTCTTTGTATGGAACCATTGCGTTTTGGGCAGCCAGAATTTATCAATTCCGGTATGAGACATCTGGGCTTTAATAAACAACAGTTTTCCCAGCCTTCCACTGGAAAGGATTTCATACATTTTCAAATTACAGCCTTTAAATCTTTCAAAAAAAGCAGCCTGCAAAATAACCTTATTTTCTTTTGCAGCATCTATCATTTCCTGAGCCTCTGAAATCTCCATAGCAAACGGCTTCTGAACCAAAATATGTTTTCCGGCTTTCGCAGCCTGAATTGTATTCTCATAATGGGCGAAATTCGGTGTGCAGACAATAACACCCTCTATGTCCGCTGCCAGCATTTGTGCATAGTCTGTGTAATACGCCTTTATGCCATATCTCTCTGCCACGTCTTTTGCCAGATCCTCCCGGAGATCACACACCGCACACAATTCTGCCTCTTCCACCTTTAACAATTCTCTAATCTGATTCTCTGCAATTGCTCCGCAGCCAACTAAACCTAATCTAATTTTTTCCATTACAAAAACCTCCTGTTTCTTTTATTATTTTATTTCAATTAATTCATACTGTTCTTCGCCAAGACCCAGCTTGACTGCATG
>CANOBT010000321.1 GCA_947564305.1 uncultured Lachnospiraceae bacterium
GTGGGAAAGCTGCACTTTGCTTTTCCATGTGCTGTGAATATAGTTATCCATGACGGAATAGGCAGTTATGCACTTTTCCACGATGTAGTTTTCAAAAAATTTTAAAGGAGTTTTAATCATTTGGGGAAATTGGTTCGTTATTATATATATAACGGATTATATCCGTGAATATTTCAAGAAAGGAGTTGATAGCGTGTGAATGATGATGCGTTAGTGGAGCAGATAAGGTTTGGTGATGAAAAAGCGGCTGAGGAATTGATAAAACGCTATTATACGCCTGTTTTACATTATTGTAAAAGACAGTGTTTCAATCTGGAGAAAGCGGAAGATTTAACGCAGGAAACTTTTTTGAAACTGTTTAAGAATCTGTCGGGATATAAAGAAAAAAGGAAATTTAAGGCATATTTATATACAATAGCAAATCATTTATGTATTGATGAAAACCGGAAGATGAAAGAATGTTTCTTAGAAAATGAAGAAGAAATCAGAGATGACTGTGATGAACTACATCGGATAGAGGATAAATCAGAAATAGATTATCTTTTAAATGTTTTATCGCCAGAACAAAGAGAAGCTGTTATTTTACGGTTTGGAGAGGAACTTTCGTTTTGGGAAATTGCAAAAGTAATGGGATGTAACATGAGAACAGCACAGAGCAGGGTTAGAAACGCTTTGAAAATTATGAGAAAGGAGCAGGAAAATGAGCGATAAAGAATTAAAAAAGTATTTGAAGCAGTATTTACAGCAGGAAACAGAACTTGAGAAACTTAGTGATACTAAGTCGGAAGAAACTGTAAAATTATGTACTGAAATTATGCGGGAACAGAAATTAGCAAAACAATCGCAAGAAGAGCCAAGGATAGGGTTTGTGGAGTATTTATCGGATATTTTTCGTTTTGAAGGAGTGTCAATATTTGGATTACAGGTAGTTGCGTTATTTATTATATGCATGGTGATTTACACTGTAGCAGGCAATCCAAGTTATATTCCTGCATTTATGTCGCTGTTTGTATTGGCTATTATGCCGGCCATATTTAAATGCCAATATTATGGAATGAGTGAGATTGAAGCTGTTACAAGGGCTTCCGGTTCGCAAATAGTATTGGCAAAGCTGATTTTAGCCGGAGCTGCAAATCTTATATGTATGACGTTTTTCATTTCTTTTGAGGTATATCTTCAAAATTCTTATAGGGAAATTGGACAGATTATTTTATACTGCATGGTTCCCTATTTAGTGTGTATGATCAGTATGCTGCGCCTGCTTCGATTGTGCAGAAAAGAAAATATGCAAATATGTATGATTATTTCGCTTAGTTCCTGCGTTTGTTGGGGTATACTGGCAAAAACTCTGCCGTGGCTGTATGACACATCTGCTGTTGGTATATGGATTGTTGCTTTTTTATTTTTTTCAGCGTTTTTCATAAAAGAAATTTATTTTATTATAACAATGAGAAGGGAAGGGAAAATGTATGGAATTATCTCTTGACAGATTAACAAAGCATTATGGCAGTAAAATAGCTGTCGATTGTGTTAGTGCAACCTTAAAGCCGGGCGTATATGGTCTTTTGGGAGCTAATGGTGCAGGAAAGACAACACTGATGCGGATGATGTGTGCTATTTTGGAAGCAACTTCCGGAGAGGTGTTTCTGGACGGGAAAGATGTGATTTCTATGGGAGAAGATTACAGAAATGTATTAGGGTATCTTCCGCAGGATTTTGGATATTATCCTAATTATAGTGCAGTAGAATTTTTGATGTATATTTCTGCTCTTAAGGGGATACCAAGGAACATTGCTAAAAAACGGGCAAGAGAATTATTGGAGGAAGTAGGTTTAGGCGATTTTGCTAATAAGAAAGTAAAGACTTTTTCCGGCGGTATGAAGCAGAGGGTAGGGATTGCGCAGGCATTACTTAATAATCCGGATATTCTGATTCTAGACGAGCCGACTGCCGGATTAGATCCGAAAGAGCGGGTGCGATTCCGCAATCTGCTTTCCGATTATGCGGGAGATAAAATTGTTATATTATCTACGCACATTGTTTCGGATATAGAGGCGATCGCAGATGAGGTTCTGCTCATGAAAAAAGGGAAGTTTGTATTACAGGGCAGTGTTCCCGAATTAATAAAAAAGGCGGAAGGAAAAGTATGGGAGCTGACAGTACCGCAGGATGAAGCGAGAAAATGGGAGGCGAAATCAACGGTTGCAAATTTAAGGCATGAGGGAGGGCAGGTGGCGCTTCGCATTATCTCGGATACTAAGCCGGACGGGGCGGCTGTTCCGTGTGAAGCTGCGTTAGAGGATTTATACCTGTATTATTTCCCGACAGAACAGGAAGGAGTGTAGTAATGATGGAACTGTTTTTATTGGAACATAAAAAATTATGGCGGAAAACAAGTACAAAAATCAGCGTTTTTGTGTGCTTTATGTATCTGGCGGTATTCGGATGCATACTTTCTCTCCAGTGGTTTAATTTTGGAAGCAAAGTTGATTACACAAAATCTACTTTTGCGAGAAATTTCGACGGGTATGACGCCATAAGAGACAGGCAGGAATATGCGCGCTCCTTCGGGGGAGATTTAACTGATGAGTCTTTGCAGCAAATCGTGCGGGATTACCAACAGATGGAAGCGGCTGACAGTAAAAAGGCATGGGATTTAATTGATTGGGAGATAATCAATGACTGGCTTAGCAATTTGTGGCCCGAACTTCATGAGCCCGGAAGTTATAAGGTAAGTATCGACTATTTTGAACCGGAGAAATTGACCGATTTTTACGGAAGAAGGCAGCAGGCTCTTGAAAAATTTTTGGAAAATAATAATCAGAGTGGAAAAGAAAAGGAATATTTACTGAAAATAGATGAAAGGGTAAACAGACCGTTTCCTTACGGATGGATACAGGGTTGGCAGACGCTTTTAAGTGTTACAATTGATATGACGACAGCTCACGTGGCGCTGTTTCTTGCGATTGTTTTGTCTGCGCTGTTTGCAGGAGAATGGCATACGAATACAAGTCCGTTAGTATTAACGACCAAAAACGGCTGGGAAAAAATTGCTTCTGTTAAAGTTGTTACCGGTCTGGTATTTACAGTGGAATTATTTGCAATGATTGCAGCTTGCGATATTGCGGCGCAGCTTTTCTTTATGGGAACCACAGGGTGGGATATGCCGGTTCAGCTATTTAAACTTACTGCGATTGCACCTATGAATATGCTGCAGGCGGAAATTTACGAATGGGCGTTTACACTGCTTGGGATGGTAGGTTTTGCCGGAATTGTCATGCTGATATCTTCGGCTGTAAAAAGTAATGTAGCAGCATTGATTCTTAGTCTTGCAGTTATATATGTTCCAACGGTAATCGATCCATATCTTCCCTACGGATTGCAGAAAGCTCTAAGTTTAATTCCATTAGTGGGAAGTGGGACTGATATTTTCCGTACATATACGTTTCATATCTTTGGAAAATATATCTGGTCACCATATCTGATGATTATTGTTCCTGTGGTGATTGGCATTGTGTGTATGCCATTTGCCGTAAGAAAATGGTCAAGAAGGATTAAGGTATAGAAAATGCCAAAAAGTAGTGATTTAAAAATAAAAACAAGGCGCAGAAGAATAAAGATTGCTGCAATATTCTGTATATTGTTTGTGGCAGGCAATATGCTGGTAAGAAGTGAACTGCCTTTCTTGCTTTGGAAAATAGGAATGATGGCAGTAAAAAATCATACAATTCCCATTTCTGAAGAATGGAATTTGATCGTTGTAAATCGGTGGAATGAGATACCAGAGAATTATAGTGTTACGCTTACCGAACTGGAAAACGGTCAAAAGGTGGACAGCAGGATATATCCCGATTTGCAGGAGATGTTTGATGCGATGAGAGCAGAAGGAATATATCCTACTGTTAGGGAAGGGTATAGGACGGCGGAGGAACAGCAAGAAATTCTTGAAGAAAGAATACAAAGGTATATGAATGAAGGATATTCCAGGTCAAGGGCTGAAAGAGCTGCAAAAGAATGGGTTGCGGTTCCGGGAACGAGTGAACATCAATTAGGTATTGCTGTTGATATCAATGCTGATAAGACACAATCTACAAATGATGAAGTATATCTATGGCTTGCAGAAAATGCATACAAGTATGGCTTTATTTTACGTTATCCGCAAGGAAAAGAGGATATTACTGGTGCTGAGTATGAGCCGTGGCATTATAGATATGTTGGTACAGAAAATGCAAAGATAATTTATGAGAAGCAAATCTGTCTGGAAGAATTTATTAAAAGCACAGAATAGCAAAAAAATATAAATTATCCGGACATGGTGTAAAGGAGATGTGTTAATGAAAGAACAGGAATGGATTTACTGTCCTGTGTGTGGCAATAAGACACGACTTCGGATAAGAGAAGATAGTATTTT
>CANOBT010000322.1 GCA_947564305.1 uncultured Lachnospiraceae bacterium
AAAGCCACTGCAAATATATGTCTGAGAATTACTTTCTCATTTTTAACTGTAAATTAGGGTACACCTATTTTGCCAGTAATCATATTCTCAGGATTTTTATAATATGTAAAATCGTGCGAACTTAACTTAGCATATGTTAGTGAAAATGCAGCCGCATTCTTACCACGCCCTGCACGACCGGCTCTCTGAACATAGTTTGCCGGTGATGGTGGCATATTACGAAGATATACGGTTTCCAAATCACCTACATCCACACCCATTTCAAACGTAGTGGAACAGCTCAATGCATTGATTTCCTTATTGACAAACATTTCTTGGTACTTCTGCTGCTCCTCTCTTCCGAGCTGAGCTGTATGCTCTTTGATATGTAAAGGCTGCATGAGTGTTGATTGGTAAAGTTTTGCATAATGATTGTCATCAAGAAGACTTGCATGAGTAATCTGTTTCAGGTGACCGCCACATTTCTGTGTTGTACACATCCATTTACAATTAGTCATACTTGTTTTGCCACAGACATCACATACATAAATGGGAACATCCTCCGTGCCTGCCCCTATCGTAAACCTCTCTGTACTAAAATAAAATTCGCCATTACCAGCAGAAGAGAGACTCTCCTCCCCGCATAGAATCTCATCCCAATAAATCTGTAACAATTCATTAGCGGCAGTTTCGTCTAAATCAAGAACCTTCATAACGCGTTTTAGCCGACCGTTTTTTAATAGTTTTCCATTTTTCCTGCAAGCTGCAGACCATCCTGCCAAATACGCCTTCTTTTTGTCCTTGTCCAGATCCTTACACCTCTTTATTCGCTTAGGTCTGGCAGCATAAAAAATATATTCTCGATCATCATCCGTTAAATTGCATTCTCCTTCCAATGCACCATGGTATACAATATCCATAACAAGCAAATCAAACAGGGCTTTCATATCATGACTGTTCTGACCATATGCTTCTGCAACGCTTGCCATAATATCTTCACTATTTCCCTTGTAATCAAACTTTATCATGCCCATGGAAACAAGGCTGGTGCTTCTGCGGGCATTAACCATTTCATTCAGTACAGCAATCCACGCATTCTTGCGGCTAATCGCAGTCAAATTTTGCTTTCCATTATCACCGGGTTCTGCAAAAGTACGGCAGGAATCAAAATATGATGCCAATTCATCCACAAAATTCTGGATTTCCCAAGGATGAGAAGCCATATTGTCGCAATTTTTCTCCACAACATGCCAAATACCACGACGACGTAAAAACTCACTGTAGGAAGCTGTCATATAAGATGCAAAGAATGCTGCCTCACCACGACTATCCGAGAAAGACAAAAACTGCCGTTTTCTCTTAATGATATCTACTTGTGAATTCTGTCTTGCTGAACTAAACAAACCTCTCTTTGTTCCCAAATCACTTTTTTTGCTATTAAGAACTTTTTCACTCTCCGGCAATTCCTCAAACAATGATGTTCCAAGGACAGCTGTTGCCGCATCATATCCAAGATAAAATGTCTTAAAATGTCCAAGATTACAACTTGGACACTTTCCATCGCCACGCACGCCACCTTTTTTGCCTTTTCTTACTCTCACATAATGGTTCAATCCACAGGTACAGGGAGGATCTGATTTCAGACTCTCATGAATAATCGATCCGCACTTCGCACAGACCAAATAATCGTTCTTTCCGATTTCGCCTATAGTTTCTTCCTCATCTTCGTCATCTCCATCAAGAACAGTGTCATGACTGTCCCAAAGCAGATAATATTCTATCTCCGCATCATAAGAACTATTAGCAAATTCTAACTTTCCATCCAGTTCTTTCCCGACTATGGCGATACGACCACAGTCATCACAAACAGCACATTCAAAAACCTTCCAATCCTCACTGCCAATAATTATATTCCGGTTTCTGTTCAGCATTAGCCTTTTATGCTTCCCCAAGGTGATGTATGCACCTTCCATTGCTTTCGCAAACATATGATAACGTGCCTTTATCAGTGGAGATTTATTCTTCGATGCCTGTACCGCTATGTTAACGATATTAACAACATCCTGCTCTGTGATTTCATGTTTTTGCTGAAAACCTTTTGTAATCTCAGGAATCGTCATAGGATGGTTTATTATTGTACGAAGTTCTCTATATACAGATGCACTGACACATAAATCATACAAAAACTCTGCATCCGCCTGTCCAGCAGGAATAGTTATCTCATAATCACCGACAATCTCATTAAGTGGTTTCTGCGGATCAATCAGCTTGCCAAACAAAGAAACTGGTATATTAGAAGCTGGCTTATCATAAGATGGAACTATACTTTCAGAACGGATAATGTCTTCTGCCATGAAAGTGGTATTACACAAAGTATCCGCAAATTTTACGATATCCCCATCCGCTTCCTTCCCGCCCAATGTAGCACTGGTAAGGATATGCAACACATTAGCGGGATTGCTGATCCTTGCTTTCAAACGTTTTAACAGCAGAGACGTCTCCATTCCTGTCGCACCGCGATAAATATGAGCTTCGTCCAGCACCAAAAAACGAAGTTTTGCTCCTGAAAAAACAAGGTCATCTTTCGGTCTGAGCATCATATACTCAAGCATCGCATAATTTGTCACCAAAATATGCGGCGGCATGGTCTGCATTCGATCACGGGAAATAATCTCGTTCTTCAACGGTTTTAACGGATACCCGTTAGTATCCTTATAAATTTTTCCATACTCCGTAATACCGTCCTGCTCATTCTGCTTAGTACTGCTGTTATACACACCAAAAGTAATATCGGGGTAATTTTTCAGCATATTTCGCAGTCGCTTCATCTGGTCATTTGCAAGGGCATTCATCGGGTATATCAAAATTGCTCTGACCCCTGAAGAAAGTGTTCCTTCCTCTGCTTCACGCAGGATATGGTTTATAATGGGAATCATGAAACACTCTGTTTTTCCAGAACCGGTACCAGTAGTAACAATCAAATTCTTTCCTTTATTAGTTTTCCTGAGTGCTCTTTCTTGATGAAGATACAGCCCTCGATTGATCTGTATTTCCTTCTCGCCGTCAGGAATATTCCCTTCCAATCCTCGAAATAAAGGAGAAGCCTCGCCTTCTTCAATCATATCCTCCATACTTTTCCCCGTTTTATAAGAATCACTAATATCAAGATAGGGGCCTTTCGATACAACGCCTTCTTCCTGCAATGCTGCAACAAATTGCATAGCATAATCCCTATCAGAGATATGGAATAATGTGGAAATATATCCTATAAATTCATCTTTTATATTTTTTGCCGCCGCTATTGGATTAAACATACTTATGTCCTTTCTGTCCGGTACAAGTACAAATCAACAAGGGAATATTTGTGCTTGTTCGCTTTTGTTTCTTCATGATCTGTCAGCGCATAGACCATTTTTTCTAAATATCTATCATAATAGTGATAATAGCAAAATCCATCGTAATCGGAGTTTGTTATGCACAGGACAACATCTCCAACATAAACAATCCTCACGGGATTGACCATCATCTTTGTAACTCCCCGCTTGTTAGTGTGTGTGTCAAACGAGAATTCATAACGTTCTCCATGATATCCTTCTGTAAACAGGATTCCTTTGTAAACAGGCCGATATCCCTCCGAGGTATCTTCCATACCTGTAAACTCTATATTATCAATGTAGCATGTTTTAATCTTTATATGCCCCGCTCCCTCATTAGATTCATCTGTAATAGCATCCACCACAATACGCCTATCTTTAAAACGCAGTAAATTTTTATCACCAACAATGCAATCACCCTCAGCAATCACTTCCTTAACCTTTTTAAAAAGACTCCCAGAAAGAATACTGATTTGAAAACGGTAGTTTCCAATCTCCATATCTGCCGGGATTTCTATACTTTCGATACCTTCATCAAGTTCAAATTCCGTCAAAGAATCTTCATTTCTAAATAATGCAAGCGTAAATTTTCTTCCCTCTTTTCCGATAAATCCTCCACCTTGATTCCAAAAAAGTCTGTTATTTTCTGTCCAAAATTCCGGTGTTTTCAGAAACCTTTCTTTATAGAAAACACGAGCCAGCGTATAACAATCACTTTGTCTGATACCTTTAACCACCATTTGAATCTCTGTAAGTGAAAATGTATCCGTTCCTGCGAATGACTGCAGAACATTTCCAAGAGTAACCACCCCTTGCCCATCATACATAATATCCTTGCCACCGATGATAAACCGAACTTCTGTTTTTGCTGGATTCTTTACCATCAGCAGACTACTCTGCGGAATGTTTCCAATATAATATGCCTGAGCTGTCCCATTCATCCACATGCCAGAAGTTTCCTCAATCTGTATTTTAGGAATGACAATATGGAGTTCTCCGTTCCGATATGGCACACTCACTTCTTCATCTTCTTGCGTAAATAA
>CANOBT010000323.1 GCA_947564305.1 uncultured Lachnospiraceae bacterium
GACGGATAAATAAGTTCACTTTTCCTTTCATATCCAATAATTCTTTTATAAACAAGGATTTATCAACATAGTAATATCCGGATTGTATCATATCCTCAAAATTTTCAATCCCAACAGGTAACGCCTTCTTCATCACTGCCTCCTCTATCTGTCATTTTCAGAAATAAACCTGGCAACCTCCTCATATTTTTCGATATCCTGATTCTCCTGCAAAAGCCTGCATAATTCATCCGTCCATGCCTTACAGTCGTAATGGATGCTGTATTTCTCATCATATTCGGCAAAACTCTTAATCTGTTCCTTCTCCATTCTTGCCGCACATTTTTGATATGCAAGGTACAAATACTCTCTTATCCTCTTCTCTTCCGCCATTTTATCCCTTGTCCAGATAAGACCCGGACGGCTCATCAAAGCGAGATATAGAATTTTGTCTATTTCTATGCTGTCCGTATCAAAATAATCCTCCATATATATTCTGCCCTCAACCCTTTCCTGTCCTGTATACGGGTAGGATTTCAGCCATTTACTGCGTTCCCCCGGTGTTTCAATCAAATCCATTGCATCTGCGGGCTTATTCAGGCAGCAGAATTTGTATTTCTTGCCGCTTCCACAGGGGCATGGGTCGTTTCTGCCGATTTTTACCTTTTTGGCCGGCTTATTCCTTTCCCTTTCCATCTCGTGAAAGATTTGATCAAATTTCTTTTCATACAACGCCTCATTTTCTGGTTTTTCTGTAAACATCGCCCAATTCCTCAGGGCATTAGCCGCATTAAAGGAAGGCTGGCAAATATTTCTCTCGTCCTCCCGGTATTCAAACATCGCGTCCACATAGGAATCATAAAGCCCCCATGTCATTTCGTCTAAAAGATTATTTGCAAACATATATCTGATTTCCGAAAGCATATCAAAAAAATGGCACTTACACATCATCTGTCCTGCTTCATCATAAAGATAATTATAAGCCCTTCCGGAATATACTATCTGTTTTAAAAACTCCTTCCACCCGCTTTCCTGCAGAACTCCATCCAGATACAGCTGTCCCATGACACGCAGCATAGCCGCTCTGACATATTCATCCACATCTGCATTTTGGATTGTTTCTTTTACCAGTTCCATATTGCCGTTATAGGTACTGTAAAGTATATTATGCAGATCCGAAGTAATACAATCCCCAATCAGATAATCCACTTCATCTCCTGGCAGAGAGACAAGCTCCACGAGCTTCGGGAAGATCTCTTCGTCCCGAAATTCCCCCAACAGATAGATTGCATAAAAATGACACTGATAGTCTTCCTCCAGCTCTGTCCTTTTGCCAAGTGCATATTCCACAGCCTTCCGCAGATAAGGAACCGCCTCCTCTTTATTCTCTGTAATGACCCGGAACGCTTCCTCCGGAAAAATATTGCTGAAATGTGTAATTTCCTCTATTGCCTTTTGTAATTGATTCATAGTTTTATCCTCTCTGTATTTAAGCTTTGTCCACTACCAAACCGGATCTCACAGTCCTTCCGGAAAAATGATATCCCATAACAGTCAATCCTCTTATATCCTTCTGTACGCAGTTCTTCCATATATTTTTTATCATATATCTGCCTAAGAGCCTTTTCTGCATCATCTTCCAAAGCATCAATATTATCTGACACCTTGACTTCCAATATAAATGCTCTGCCCCGCAGGGACGGACTTCTCACCATAATATCAGAGCGTCCGTTCCCCGATTCACGGTTGGACTTCACAAGGTAATTCTCGCTCTGGCTTAATATCCCCGTCAGAAAACCATGATAGAAGTTTTCCGCACTGTCATAGAAGCTGATGGTACGGAAAAGCTGCCCGTTTAATATATCAGTCATCTTTTGGGCATTTCCATCTTCCATTGCAAGGTACAAATCATGGAAATCTTCTTTCTTTATAGCGGCTTTCAGCCAATTCATAATCGTATTCTGATAAATTGTTTTTACTTCTATATTAGGTATACGCACCCGCAAAAAGATAGAGGATTCCTGAAAATACTCGCTCTCTTTCGTCAAATACCCTGTAAAATAAAGGAAGTTCCACAAATTTTCCCCATCGCTATACATATCCCCGTAGGTAACCTCTTCGTGAACTTGAATGTCCAACGTTCCACCGCCCAAAAGCATTTCAATCTGCCCTTTCGTTTCCCGATCAGCCCTGTTAATTAAGTCCTTAATAATGTCATTTGAACTGGTATTAATCCAGTAGGGATGCGGAAATGCATTCACATCTGAATATAAATCATATAAAAACTTAATCACACTCCAGGGATTGTAAACTTCCGTGTCCCCAAACAAGTATCCGTCATACCATTCTTTCATTGTCGGGAAACGTCTTTCCACTTCATAATAAGACATCATCTGGATCACTTCTTTTTCTGTAAAGCCAAAATATTCGCTGTATTTCTTGTCAAGCACAGAAATAATATTTAAATGATTCAAACCGGTAAATATACTCTCCTTCGACATCCTAAGACAACCGGTTATGACAGCAAACTGCAGATAGTTATTCGTCTTCAGCGCGGACTCAAACAGCGAACGGATGAAATCCACCATTTCCTCATAAAACCCCCGGAAATAGGCAGTCTCAAGCGGCACATCATATTCGTCAATTAGAATGACGGTATTCCTGCCTGTGATTTTATACATACATCTGCTAAATAATTTTAACGAACCCCTGACCTGGTTTTCATCCGCTTCTTCATCTGCAATTCGCATATACTGTTCATATTCTTTTTGGGTAAGCTTGTCTTTTCCTGTTTCAATCATGCTTCTATGTCTATCAAATTCAGCTGCTATTTCAACCTGCATTGTATAATAAGCATTTTCAAAATTTTCCTGTTTGGCTGATTTTAATGTCAGATTAATCACAGGGTATATTCCCATCTGTCCCGTATATTCTTCTCCTGCATCTGTAATCATCATTCCCCGGAAGAGCTCTTTATTCTGCTCATTTTTTACTTTATCTCCGGTATCCTCAAAAAAATATCGGAGCATGCTTAAATTCAATGTTTTTCCAAAACGTCTGGGTCTGGTGAACAGATTCACCTCCCCCTTTAAATCCAATAGTTCCTTGATAAGCATAGTCTTATCGATATAGTGATAATGCTCTTTTACAATCTTCTCAAAGTTATCTACACCCACCGGCAATGGTTTCTTCATTGTCATCCCTCCAACATCGTAGAATTTAAAATTCTTTACTTCTGTCCTCCCAAAATCGAACCTCACAATCCTTCCGATCTGTTTCCCATATTATACCCTATCTCCCTCTGTTTCACAATTAGTTTCCATTGAACATAAACAAAGCCACCTCTAAGAATGTTACTGTTCACTTCGTTCACAGTAACCCAGGAACATCTTCCATATTCCAATAAACTGACTGACATTTTACAGGATATTCCCAGCTTTTTCACTAACAAACAGAGGATTATCCACACTGCCTATACGGCTTGTGCAGATAATCCTCTAAAAACATTCCCCTGCTTGTAACAGATTATTTTTATTATTTATGACTTTACTTTTTACTCTTTTTCATCGCTGTGTGCGTAAACTGCCTCAACCGGAACCTTAGCTCCGTTCTGTGTCAGCGCACTTACAACAAAGATTGCAATGAAAGCCAATGGTACGGATACGATTGCACTCTTAACTCCGCCAGGGGATTTCAGGATAACGTCCCACAGGATTGTCATAACTGCACCTGTAACGATACCTGCAATTCCGCCCGCCTTTGTAGCCTTCTTATAGAACAGGGCACAAATCAAAGCCGGAGTAATGGTCGCGCCATACATGGTGTATGCATACATCTGTACAGACAGAATATCCGGGAAGTAGAAGCCCAGCACGAATGCAAGAACCGCTATGATTACGATGGAAATACGAAGTACATTTAACTTCTGCTTATCATCCGCATCCTTCTTAATGTATAAGCCCCAGATGTCGTAGGTTAAGTTAGAGGCTGTAGAGAGCAGATAGGAGTCTCCTGTTGTAACAACAAAGCTCATACATGCCGCCATTACAATTCCTCCGATAACCGGCGGCAGGAACTGTACGGATAACTGGAACAGTACAGTATCCGGCGAATCATTTGTCGGGAAAGCAAAAATTGCACATGTAACAAGACCGATTATCAGCGCACATACAACAACCTCCGCCGCAACGAGGCCAACATTTGATTTCCGTGCAGTCTTACTGTCTTTTGCAGAGCTGAATCTCTGAA
>CANOBT010000324.1 GCA_947564305.1 uncultured Lachnospiraceae bacterium
CCTGGTAAGCAAACAGGTTGTGGCATACCTAATTACAATCGTTACAGTTTAATACCAACTTCTGCTGTCTTTCAAACTGACCGTTAATCTCCTCTGAATTTTCATCTTTTAATGGCATGGGATACAAATACTGTACCGGAACACGCGTTTTTAAAATATCATATTCTGCCATATTTTTTCTGCTTACATAAATACTGCTCAACAACTGCGCATTTATAATCCTGTTATAATCCTCATTGACCAATATTCGTAATAGCTTGACTGCTTCGTCCCCTGCGCCGACTTTCAGATATGCAATGGCACACAGCTGCATGATATCAAACGCATTCCCAGACATTTTTACTGCCTTTGAAATTAATCTGAGGATTTCTGTTTTGTCATATGTCCCTACTGACAATAACAGATCCACATGTTCAAGCGCACATGATGCCGCAAGCTGGTCTTCGCGAAGTATGTTACATTTGCTTAACTCCTCATATTTTTCAAAATGCGCAAGAGCTATCTTTTTGAATTGCAGCCTTGTTTCTCCACTAATGTCTATCTGTTTGTTTTCTGCCACATAATTTGCGGCATTTCCAATAAAATACCAAAACGGTGGATATGCGCTAAACTTCTCTTTAATCGCATCAAGACGCTCGAATTTTCTAAGTTCGTCCTGATCCATCAATATCCTGTTATACTGTTTTATCTGCCGTTCAGTCAGTCTATATTCATCCGGAAACTTATAAGTGTCCGCTAATCTCCATGCTGTATCGAACAATTCACGCCTCAAACCATTAAATTGTTCAATCGCTGTCCGCTGCAGCTGCCACATTTGCTTTTCTCTGTTTAAAGAATACTCAGCTTTATTCCTTCGGTAATTCATATAGCCTATACCGACTTGCGATGCCAATGAAACTGCCATAGTAAGAGGACTTCCACCGGCAACAATAAGTCCAAAATTTGGAACAGCCGACCATATTGCATTTTTCACTTTCTGCTGGTATTCCTTTTCTATCATCACTTTATCACCAGCTTCTATCCTGAAATATGTAATAGTGTCCAACAATTGTTTCAAGATTTGTAAAAGAGCCTCATTTTTAGGTATTTCTTCAAGATTCAAATTATTCAAAATAGCTTCATACTCCTGTTCAAGTATGTTCAAATCCCTATAATCAATAATCTGAGAAACCGATACCGTACACATATTCAGCGCATATGCAGCCTTCCTTTTGGCTTCTTCTGTAATTTCGAAACCAGGATATGGAAATGAATTTTCCAACTTTTGATCTTTTGTATCCATCCATTGTCTCCCTATTTTATTTCTATTTCCATCATTATTGGAATGTGGTCTGACACAGTTCGCAGGTACTTGTCAAAATCAGCATCACAATATCTTCGAACTGCATCGACTCTTCTGGCACTCATCACAATTCCTTCAAACCTGTTTTCCTCAAAAGAAAAATGATCATAGTCATGTGCATATCCTCCCGTACTTCTATCGCCTTCACTTTGGGAATCAGACTTTTTTAATGTGGTAAATTCGTCCTGGACAGTTTTTATCCTCATTTTTCTCCACTCGGATGTCTCAATGATATCCCTCTCATCAGCTTTCAAATATGCCGGGGCATATCTCGCCATATTTTCTTTCCAAGGCCTTCGCAATTCCACATTATAATCACCTAAGAGTATTGTATATGCAGGCATATTATTTCCATAGATACGGTCAGAAACCTGAGGATAAATTTCATTCATCAATATATCTAGTTCCCTGTCACGAATTAACCTGTCGTCTGGTGTATCCTTTCCATAAAATGTATGAACACAAAGCAAGCGTATCTCCATAAAACATCCTCCAGGCATTCCTTCTGGAGTAAACCTTGCATAAAATGGTCTGCGCCTCATCTCTTCTCTGATGATCACCTGATCTAAAATCCTTGGATTATAAGTTCGGACAGTTCCATCTGAAAGCTTTGCAGTTGATAAACGCAGTCTTCTTTGATTCCATAAAAATCCATAGCCCTCATGTCTTGGCGCATCGCCTGTTTCCACCTCTGCCCAACAGAAATCCCACCCACTTCCCAACTCCATCAAAAGTGATCTTTTTGCATAATGAGTCGACGTAAAAACTTTACCTTCACTCAAAATTTCCTGTAAAGCAACAACATCAAATTCTTCTTTCCGAATAATTTCCGCGATTTTCCTCAAATTTCTTTCATTACTCATACCAAGTGCCGCTGCACCTAAGTTACGCATATTAAACGAACCAATTTTATATCCCAACTCATCACCGCCTGCCATTCAGTATTCTGCTGCCCTGCTTTGTATCTTATTCCACCACCTCCACCCTCTCCCCCTGGCTCCTAAGCCACATATCGATCCCCTTCCCGAAAACCTCCGCCGACACCAGATAAACCCCGTCCTCCTCCGAAAGAACCTTCGCCGTAGGCAGCCTGTCCAGCACGGCCTCAATGCTCTCCCCGCGGTACTTGAACTTCACCCTCTGAAGCTTCCCACCGTACATGAACTGGATACGTTTCCGGAACTCCCCCTCCTCAAACCGGCTGCTGTAAGGGATATGAAACCTCTCATCCAACACCTCCAGCTTCCGGATGCGGTCAATGCGGTAAATGGTAGGGAAAGAATCGTTCAGCACATCGAATTCCTGCCGCACCTTCTCATCGTCGATAAAAGCCGTGAGATAAAAGTAATATTCCGAAAACATAATGGCGACCGGCTTCACCTTCCGCGTCACGACTTCTTTCCCTTTCATCTTCCTGTACTCAATCTCGATGTAGTGGCAGTCCCGGACGGCCTCCCCTATTTTCCACATGGTCTCCAGGAAACGGGTTTTGTGCCGGGGCTCCACATAATGAAAAGCCTCGTTATTGATTAAATCCCTCACCAGTTTCTGGTTGCTTTTTGGCACACAGCAGGTAATCAGCCTGTCCAGCATATCCACCATCTCATCCTTCACGAACGCCCTGCTGTCCAACAGTATCTTGCACAGTGCCAGAATTTCGCTGTTGGTCAGTTTCATCCGGTAAATCTGGTCCAGCTTATAGCCCTTCTCCGCCCTGTCGTAGTTAATAGTATTGATAAAACCTGTATTCTCCGCATCCAGTTCCAGGTAATTACGGATGTCGTCAATATCCCGTTGGATCGTCCTCTCATTTACCCCGTATTTCCGCGCCTCCACGGCCTTATTCACCAGGTGCCCGTTCAGCAGTTCCGTGTAAATCCCCAAAACCCGCTCCATCTTATCATTTTTCATTGCATCCATGGACTTGCCCTCCTTCGTATATAGCTGTCATTATACACGGGGAGAATGACAGAATGTGTCTATCTGAACATTTATATACAAAATCTGTCATCTATTCACATTATCAAAATAATTAATCAGGATTATGTATATAATAAGACAAATTTCGCCCTCTTGCAAGAATATTATATAGTCTTTTCTTCTTATTGTCAATTTTTAATTCTTTTAGTCAATTTATGAAAAATGGGATTTCGATATAGAATGGAAAGGAACAGGAGCTGTCAAATGAAGAACATCGATTACATTGCCATTGGAAACCGCATCCGCAACGCGAGGAAGAATATGGGGCTCTCCCAGGAGCAGCTGGCAGAAAAGTGCGGGCTCTCCGTTTCCTTTATCGGGCACATCGAGCGCGGAAACCGCAAGATGTCCCTGGAAACCCTGATTACCCTCTGCGAAGTTCTGAATATGAGCGCCGACTATCTGCTGATGGACGAAATGCCCGAAAATGATATGGTGCTTCATGAAATCCTCAATGAAACGAAGAAAAAGGGAGCCTTCAACTACTCAAAACTTACCACCATCGTAAAAGCGCTTGCGGAAATTATTGAAAAAATATAGCTGTCCGGGAACGTTGTTTTCTATTATTATACATGCAGACCATGACAGACTGTGTCTATGTAAATTTTTAATTTATTTTCTTTGCTGCAATTTTCTATGCCGTTCAGCCGGAACAATGTATCCGAAGCCCCTGAAACGGATCCGCCAGAACAGCCAGGATACCTCTGCATGCAGATGGCAGAAAATACTGATGACCGGAAATACGAACGGTCGGCCTACCGTCATCCTACGCCAGGGCCCATTCACAGCGCACGCCTAAACGCACGTCCAGACAGGCACCACGGTAAACGCACGATTTTGTGTCTATCCGCCAAAGAAGAAATCTGATATATT
>CANOBT010000325.1 GCA_947564305.1 uncultured Lachnospiraceae bacterium
GTATGCGGAAGTGGAAAAAACAGAAAAGTAGATTAGAGAATCGGAGGAAAGTATATATGTGCAGAGTGGTCGCAGTGGCAAACCAGAAAGGGCGCTATGTGCCAGTGGCACATGTTCAGCGCGGACCGGAGCGGAAGCGGAGAAGGGTGGGCAAGACAACGACTTGCGTGAATTTAGGGATTGGGCTTGCAAGGGCAGGCAAGAAAGTATTATTGGTGGAGGCTGACGCTCAAGGAAGTATGGCGATCAGCCTGGGAATTTCAGAACCGGACGAGCTGAGTGTAACGCTGGCAAATATCATGGAAAAGGTGATCAATGACGAAGAGGTGGAGCTGGGTGAGGGTATCATTCATCATGAGGAAGGGATTGATTTTATTTCGGCAAATATTGAACTGGCAGGTTTAGAAACATCCTTGGTAAATATAATGAGCAGGGAGACAATTCTGCGGCAGTATTTGGATAGTGTAAAAGGACAATACGACTATGTAATCATGGATTGTATGCCATCGCTTGGCATGATAACGATAAATGCCCTTGTAGCGGCTGACAGCGTTCTAATACCGGTGGAAGCAGCCTATCTCCCGGTCAAGGGATTACAGCAATTGATTAAGACAATAGGAAGAGTACACAGAAAGCTGAACCCGGCGCTTGACATTATGGGGATTCTGCTGACAAAAGTAGACCGCAGGACAAACTTTGCAAGAGATATTTCGGCACAGATCCGGGAAGTATATGGAAATCGGGTGCATATTTTTGAGAACTGCATTCCATTGTCTGTGAAGGCGGCAGAGACTACTGCAGAGGGAAAAAGTATCTATCTTCATGATCCGAAAGGGATTGTAGCAGGAGGTTATTTTTCGCTGTCACAGGAGGTGCTTGCTGATGAAGAGTAAGAGCGCAGGCAAAGTAAAACTAAAATCTTTTGATGATTTATTTGGCACAAATGAAATATTGACAGGGGAAACGGTTACTTCCGTTCCCCTAAAGCAGTTGCATACATTTAAAGAACATCCGTTTCAAGTGTTGGATGATGAAAAGATGCAGGAGACGGTAGACAGCGTAAAAAAATATGGTGTACTGATACCGGGAATCGTGCGTCCGTATCCAGAAGGTGGTTATGAAGTGGTGGCGGGGCATAGGAGATGGCGGGCATGTGAGCTTGCCGGACTGGAAGAAATGCCTGTAATCGTTAGAGATATGGACGATGATACTGCAGTAGTGATTATGGTTGATTCAAATATTCAGCGGGAAGATATTCTGCCAAGTGAGAAAGCAAAGGCATACCGGATGAAATATGAAGCATTGCGTCACCAGGGAAAGAAATCGGGAAAAAGTACGCTTGATGAAATAGGAGGCATTGTTGGGGAGAATGCGAAAAAAGTTCAAAGGTATATCTGGCTCTCCCGGCTTTCTAAAGAGTTGCTTGATATGGTAGATCATAAGAAACTTGGCTTTTCGCAGGGAGTAGATATTTCTTTTTTGGCAGAAGAAGCACAGCGGTGGGTACATACTTTTGTAAAAGAACAGGGATGTACAGTAAGCACAGTACAATCTGCTAAAATCAAGGAATATGGAAAAAGCGGAGAATTGACTTCTGCTATGGTGGAGTTGATATTAACAGAAAATAAACCAAAGGAACGAAAGATTCTGCTGAAGGCGGATAAAATCAGCAGGTATTTTACAGAAGACTGTAGCAGTGAGGAAATAGAAAATGTTATCTTGAGATTATTGGATGAGTGGAAGAAAGGACAGGGAGGCAAATAGGTTGGACGAAAGCATGAAATTTGATTATTATTATGGTATGGAAGCGGAACAGTTTTCATTTTACAGAGTACCGAGATTACTGATCAAGGACAAGCGTTTCAAATTCCTGTCCAGTGATGCAAAGCTCCTTTACGGGCTGATGTTAGACCGGATGGCGCTGTCTATGAAAAATGGGTGGCTAGACGAAGAAAACAGGGCATATATCATTTATGCTGTGGAGACTATGTCAGAAGATTTGGGCTGTTCTAAACCGACCTGTACCAAAGTTATTAAGGAACTGGATTCAGATAATGGTATCGGCCTGATTGAGAAGAAACGGAGGGGATTGGGAAAGCCTGATATCATCTATGTAAAGAATTTTGCCTCATTGCTGAAAAAAGAAACAGAAGAAGAGACCACAAACACTGATGATTCCACAGAAGTTAAAGATTTTAATTTCAAGAAACAAAAAAATTTAACTTCTGGAAATAAAGAAATTGAATTTCAAGAAGCAAAAGATTTTGATTTCAAGAGGGAAAGAAATTTAACTTCTGGAAGTAAAGAAATTGAATTTCAAGAAGTTAAAGATTTTTACCCTAATTATAACAATATTAACTATAACAATCAGAGTCATACTGACATGAGTTATATCAATCCTGTCAATCAATCAGAAGATGGGTGTGCCGGAGGTGGAAAGAATTTGCAGGAATATAATGCGATTGATGTGATTGATGAAACAAATACATACATGGGGTTAATCCGGGATCATCTGGAGTATGACCACCATATGAAGTACGATGAATACAATGACAGGGAGATATTTGAAGAGATTTATGAGATCATCTGTGATGTTGTGTGTGTAAAGCGTAGTGCGATCCGTATCAATGGGGAAGATTATCCCTATGAGCTTGTAAAATCCCGTTTCCTGAAACTGAACAGCGGCCATGTGGAGTATGTCATGGATTGTATGAGGAGGATTACAACAAAAATCACGAATATCAAGTCATATCTGATCACAGCGCTCTACAATGCTCCTTCAACCATGAGCCACTATTACCAGCAAGAGGTACAACATGATCTGTATGGCGGAGGGTGGACAGGACGTGGAGAGAGGTAGGTTCAAGAGACGTTGTTTCAAAGATATTTGAAGAGAAAAATGATGATTCACTTTTGGACATTTTGTCCAAAAGTGCTGTAGGAGGAGTTAAGACATGAAAAAAATATATATCACAGAAGAAGAGCGGGTGAAATGCCGGAAGGTAATGGAAGCATTTTCGTAAGATGTATGAGGAACAGGATGTTTTGGTGGTAGACGCAGGAAATTACGGGTTTATAAAACTGCAATGGTTTGATGAAAAACAGGGATTTGAGGCTGCAATTCCTTATTCGGACAGCAAGGAGCTGTTTGATTCACTATGGGAAACATGGTTTGATTATTATGTATTTGTACCCGTACTTGGCACACCGATTGCAGAGCTGGATTATGAGGACATATTCAAAACATTCCCCAAGGAAAAGCAGGAGGAATTGATGAAGAAAAAAGATTATTTCCTTGCGTTATGCGGAGAAATGCAGTGGGAATAAAATAAAGAGATTGAGATGTTGCCTAAGCAGTTACAAGCCGTATACAGCGGATTGTAGCTGCTTTTTTCCAAGCCGACTATACTTTTGGACAAAATGTCCAGAAGTGGAACGGGATCTTGGAAGATAAGAAGGATATCAGGCTGGGTATTTTATGATTCTTTAAAGCAGGTGAATAATTACCTGGCAAGATATATGTGGTAGAAAGGAAATACATTTTGGGGAAATATGCGGAATCAGGGAATCTGATTGAATTGGGAAACCGTATTCGTGATCGAAGGACAGAGCTTCACCTATCTCAGGAAACCGTCGCTGAGAAAGCAGAGGTCAGTGCCAATACTATCAGCCGTATTGAGTGCGGACAGACAGCGATGTCCATAGAAATTTTTATAAAGCTGGTGGATGTACTTGATGTAAATGTGAGCGAACTGCTTGGAGGGATTGTTTTTGCAGACAGGAGAGATGGCCGTGTTCAGGATATGTTTTACCATATCCATCATTTAAAAGAATGTGAGCAGACAGTAGTATTACAGACGATGGAAACACTGGTAAAGGGGATTCAGAGATGCGGATAGGTTACAGATTATTTTTTATCGGCAGAAAATGGTAATAAAAAATGGTTGAGAAAAATATCAATATGTATTATAATGACTTTAACAAATTAACGTGATAAAGAAAAAAAGGAAGGAGAAATAAAGATGGAATTGACATATCATCGGAAAGGTGATTACTTGTTTCCGAATCTGGTATTGGAAGAAGAGAATGTGACAATTGGGAAATATGGAATGTTAAGAAGAACGTTTTTGAAAGAACACAAAAAAGGGTGGTATCAGAGCATGATGTTGAGTGGGAAACTTGATGC
>CANOBT010000326.1 GCA_947564305.1 uncultured Lachnospiraceae bacterium
TAAAACACTCGATTTATTGCAAAGACCTCCGTAAATATTCAGCCGTAATCGTTTTCCCATGCCATGCCATCTCTGACGGAGTTCCGGTAAAGACAATTTCCCCTCCGGATGTTCCGCCATCCGGACCGATGTCAATCACATAATCTGCCAGCTTTACCACATCCATATTGTGTTCTATCACAATTACCGTATTGCCCCGCTTTACAAAACTGTCCAAAAGCTCCATGACTGCCTGTACATCCGAAGCATGAAGCCCCGTTGTCGGTTCATCCAGCACGTAGATATTGCCTCTCTTATCCAGATATTTTGCCAGTTTCACCCTCTGGCGCTCTCCGCCGGATAACGTAGACAGAGGCTGCCCCAATGATAGATAGGATAACCCAACCTCCACCATAGCATGTACAGCTTTGCGAATCTTTGGACAGCCTGAAAAAAACTCTTCTGCTTCTTCCGCATTCATGTCCAGAATATCCACAATATTTTTTCCATGATAGGAATACGAAAGGGCTTCTTCACTGTACCGGCTGCCGCCGCAGGCCTCACAGGTGGTCGTCACCGGATCCATGAAAACCAGCTCTGTCACAATCACTCCCCGTCCTTTACAGTCCGGGCATGCCCCTTTACTGTTAAAGGAAAACAAGCCTGCACCTACACCGTTCTCTTTCGCCAGCAGTTTACGTATATCATCGAAAAATCCTAAAAAAGTTGCAGGCGTAGAGCGTCCTGTGGCCGTCACCGGAGACTGATCCACTAAAATCACCCGTTCCTCATACTGCTTCGCAAAAATATCACGAATCAGCGAACTCTTCCCCGAACCCGCCACACCGGTCACAGCGGTCAATACATTTAATGGAATATCAGCGGAAACATTCTTCAGGTTATGGATATTTGCGTTTCGGACCGGAAGAAACCCTTCCGGTTTTCTGGTCGTTTCTTTCAATGGTATCAACGCTTTCATGGCATTACCTGTTAGAGTGCCAGAATCCAAAAGCCCGGTATAGCTTCCCTGATATAGGATTTCCCCGCCTTTTCTCCCCGCCAACGGTCCGATATCAATCACTTCATCTGCAATGGAAATCACATCCTTGTCATGCTCCACCACCAAAACACTGTTCCCCTTGTCCCGCAAGGACAAGAGCAATTTTGTCATACGGTGGACATCCCGCGGATGCATTCCGGTACTCGGCTCATCAAATATATAAGTCATTCCGGTAAGCGCACTTCCCATATACCGCACAAGCTTAAGACGCTGCGCCTCACCGCCTGATAAAGTGGCAGACTCCCGGTTCAGGGAAAGATAAGGAAGCCCAATGTCGATCATCCGGGTCAGAGTTGTAACCAGCCCTTCTGCAATCGACTTGCCCCTTGGATCTGTAATGGTTTCCAACACTTTCCGAAGCTCTGTAAGCTCCATCCCGCACATCTCGTTAATGCTGTAACCTGCGACTTTGCAGGAAAGCGCTGCAGAATTTAAGCGTTTCCCATGACAGAGCGGACATTCCAGAGGATGCACATAATTTGCCAGACGTTTCATGGATGTCTCGCTCATATCGGAATTGTCACGTTTCAGAAGCAGGCGGCTCATCATATTATGGATTCCCTCTACTTGCTTCGACACACGCTCTCCGCCCTGTTCCCTGGAGCCATATAGCAGGAGGTTGCGTTCCTCTTCCGTATAATCACGCCATTTTTTTTCAGGGTCAAATAAACCGCTTCCTATATACTGTTTCCAATACCAGTTATTCACATGAAATGTAGGGAGATCCACCATCCCCTCATTCCAACTCTTGTCCTCTGCAATCAACGGCAAAATATCAAGCTCCATCACCTTACCGATTCCAAAGCATTCCGGACACATCCCGTTTGGATTATTGAAAGAAAAATAGGAAGCTGTACCCACATACGGTTCCCCGATACGTGAATAGAGAAGACGCAAGGCAGAATACATATCGCTGATCGTCCCTACGGTAGACCGGGCATTCCCTCCAAGCCTTGTCTGGTCAATGATGACCGATGCAGACAGATTTTCAATCTTCTCTGCTTTCGGCTTCTCAAACTTGGGGAGCCTGCTCCGAATATATGCCGTATACGTTTCATTCATCTGCCGCTGGCTCTCTGCGGCAATCGTATCGAATACAATACTGGACTTTCCGGAACCGGAAACTCCGGTAAATACAATAATTTTTTCTTTTGGAATTTCAAGAGAAATATTTTTCAGGTTATTCTGGCACAATCCCTTTATGATAATGCTGTCTTGATGCGGCATATCTGTTCCCCTTTCTTAAATTTTCTGTTCGCAGTATAGCATTGTTCCAGAATATAGTCTCGACTTTTTTTGGCATTTTTAATCCGGTTCTCCTGTCTCATTAGACAGCGCTTTCCCTCACGATAGCAGAAAAATTTATTGCAAACCGTTTTCCAGAGCATTTTCAACAGCTTTCTTTATGACCTTGCTTGAGTTGGTCGCACCCGATATGGCATCCACATCAATCTTCTGTTCCGAAACAATCTGATCCACAATCGTCTCTGCCACCTGTCCGCGTTCATTTTTATGCTCTAATATCCTGATTTTCTCAATCTCTTTATTTTGTACTGTAACTTCAACCTTCGCATAAATGAAATTGACATTGCATTCTCCAATATAAACTCCGTCGGCAACATCACTGATACGGACATCTCCAATGGAAATTTCCTGTACTGCCTGCTTATAATCCCATACACTTTTCAAATAAACTGTCAGAACAATCAGTCCTAAAAAAACCGTGGCTGCAGCAACGCCTACAAGCAACTTTTTATTATGTTGTCTCATTTGAATCGCCTCTCAATCTTTCTCAAGATGTGGTCTGGTACGGCCTTCCTCTTTCCTGTATTGGCACAGACGATTTTCCCAATTGGTTTCATACCGGCAGTTTTAAAAAATTCATCCATATTACGGATTGCGCCTCTGCTTTGCCCGAATATCCAGGAAAACGGAGCCGGGGTATTACAGGCGGTCAGCAACATATATTTCTTTCCGCACAATCTTGGTTTGGGGAAAGCTCTCGTCTCTTCCATAGCAATTCCAAGCAACCGGTCAAAAAGATTTTTCACAGGAGCCGGAACATTTGCCCAATATACGGGAGCAGCAAGGATCACGACCTGACATGCCCCAAGCTGAGAAGTAATTTCATGGATATCATCCTTCAGCACACATTGCTCTGTCTTTAAACATGCCCTGCATCCTGTACAATAGGCAAGATTTTTTTCATATAAATTGATTTTGGTAACGGCATATCCCGCTTTTTCTGCCACATTAACAGAATGTTTCAACATAGTTGCTGTAATTCCACTCGAATGAGGGCTCCCTAAAATCGCAAGCGCTTGCTTCTGGATCATTGTTTTACCTCCATACCTGCAATAGACTGGTAGATCATATCAAATCCACATTGAAGAAATTGTTCTTTGGATAATCCCATGGACTGTTTGATGTAATCCGCTTTACTTGCCGTAAACTGAATCAGCCCTGACAACATTCCCCAACAGGAAAACGAAACAGGCGCAATGTCTAAATCTGCCCGCAAGTCGCCCTTTTCCATACCGGACATCAAAACAGTCTTTATCATTTCATTAATCTCTTCTCCCACCTGAAAAGTTTCCCTTTCCTCCGGATAGAAGTCCTGGCTCTCAAAATGAAACTTTATTTTTTCCAGCGTCATTTTGAAATAGAACGGATATTCTTCCTGGTACCGTACCAGTTCCTTGCAGATAAGGTCATACTTTGAACGTGTGGATTCCTGATGCTGTATGGCAGATGAGATGTAGGCGCAGAGTTTTTTCATGCTGCCCAATACCAATACGCTGACAATTTCTTCCTTGCTTTCAAAATACACATAAAGCGTTGCCTTACTGTAACCTGCTGCTTTTGCAATATCATCCATAGATGTCTGGGAAATTCCCTTTTCCATAAAAAGCACGGCTGCAGCAGAGGCAATGTTCTCCCGATGCACGCCTCTCGGTTCTTTTTTTCTTCTTCCCATAATCCCTCCAATAATTAAACTATTAGTTTAATTATATGGAAAAGGCTTTCGTTTGTCAATGTTTCTCTGAATAGCTTAGACTGTTCTTTCTGTTTTTTATATCATATTTCCATTCTTTCGACTTTCCGTACCATATTAAATGTCAACAGGAGCCC
>CANOBT010000327.1 GCA_947564305.1 uncultured Lachnospiraceae bacterium
TTTTATTTATTTACCAGTTTTAATAATGGATTCTCCAGATCAGCCGATGGAAAGTTTCGCATTTGAAGAGGTATATCCTACAATTATGGAGGTAGCTGATGAGATTGGAATACAAACAATTTTTGTTTCAAAAGTAAAACCAAATTGCATCAATGAAAGCGATCTGATTGATATTAGAAATGGATTTAATCCGTTCCATTCAAGGAACGAAAAGTTGTAGATTGTACAAAAATGAAACTGTAAACTATTTCCGGTTTATCCGGGTTAGGAACAAAGAATGAAGTCCAAATGAGGAATGGGGAAAAGAGAAAAATAAAGACGTTGTAAGGGAGATTGCCATGGAGAGGAATAATAAAGTAGAAATTGTAAAAACATATTTTGATGCTGTATGTGACGCATATCGGCTGGGGAATGTTGAGTCTTCCTACAACAGACCAATTATGGATTTATTCACAGGTATTGGTTGTGCGGCACGTGATTTGTCAGGTGAGCGTAAAGGACAGACTGGAGAAAACATTGATATCAAGCTTTGGCATAACGAAGATGAAGTTACAGAAACGGAGCCATTTGCCGGAATTGAGGTAAAGAGTGTTGAAGGGATAGATAAGCGTGCGCTTGCGCAGATAAAAACTGAGGCTGAAAGATATGGTAATGTTATTCTGACAGATAATGCGGAGTGGCGGTTTTGGTGTGCCGGTGATACAGAAATGTATACCGGTTTGCGAATTATGGAATTAGTGGATGAGAGATTAGTGCTGAGAGAAGATAATGTTGAGCTGTTTATTTGTCTTGTAGAAGATTTTCTGCTGAAAGCTCCTATACAAATTAAATCATCCACGAAACTTGCAGAGTATATGGCAAGACATGCCTGCACAATACGCAGTATCATTTCCGGTATATTAAAAGAGGATGGAAGTGGACAGCCACTTGTTAATGAAAAGCAAAAGAGTTTACCGAAGTTCATGGAATTGTATGGCCTGTATAGCAGAATTAAATCGGATCTTCGCCCCTTAATGAATACCGGGGAGTTTGCAGATATGTATGCTCAGACAATCGTGTACGGACTGTTTATTGCGCGATACAACGACACAACTCCGGATTCGTTTGATCGATACGAGGCTATTCATTTTCTTCAGGAGGAGTCGGAACTTCTCAAACAGTTCTTTATGCATATTGCCAGAACAGGGAGAAAGCATCCTACGCTTGAAAGCGTGATCGATAAGCTGTGCTCTCTATATAAAATTTGTAATATTTCTGAACTTCTGGAACATGATGAACAGAAAGATACGATCATTCATTTTTATGAAGAATTTCTGACTTTCTATGATCCGGCTTTGCGAAAATCACTTGGTGTGTTTTATACGCCTGTACAGGCGGTACAATATCTGATTTTAATGGTAGATAGTATTTTGACAGAGGATTTTAATATCAATGGCGGATTATCCAATAATGAGCAGATAACTATAAAAGTTCCATGTGCACCATATCAGCCTACCACCAGAAGCAAGTGGGTGAATGAAAGAACTGTTTCCGTACCTCGTGTAGCTATTCTTGATCCGGCGTGCGGTACAGGTTCTTTTGGCGCAGAGATTATCAAATATATCAGAAATACATATTTTTCCGGTACACGGGCGGCATTTTACGAAAACTACATTCAACAGGCAAATGGTCTGCTTTCCCGTTTGATCGGTTTTGAGATTATGATGACCAGTTATGTTGTGGCCCACTTAAAAATTCGCCGCACGATTGACGAAACACTTGGACATTTACCAGATGCACAATTGCCGACGAATATTTTCCTGACCAATACGCTCGCACCGCCTATCTCCGAGCTGGAACGTGGAGAACAGTTGACATTATTTGATTTTTCCGCGGCGATTACGGAAGAAGCGTATCAGGCAGATACATGGAAAGCTCGCCGTCCTATTAAGGTGATCATCGGTAATCCTCCTTATCTGGCCGCATCTACAAATCCTTATGATATTTCTGTGTATAAAACCGAAACTGACGGTATAACAGATTTTGGCGAGAAAAAACATTGGCTGAACGATGATTATGTTAAGTTCTTTCGCTTTTCGGAGCAGCTTATCAACAGGAATAAAGAGGGAGTTCTTGCCTTTGTCTCCAACAATGGCTATTTGGATAATCCGACTTTCAGAGGTATGAGAGGGAGTCTTTTGAGAACCTTTGACAAAATATATATCGTGAACCTTCATGGCAGCGCAAATAAAAAGGAGACGACTCCTGAGGGCGGAAAAGATGAGAATATATTTAACATTATGCAGGGTATCGCTCTGTTTATTGGTGTGAAGAAAACGATAAGAACTGATTGGGCGAAGGTGTACTATGCAGATGTCTGGGGGACTCGTGAAGCCAAGTTGGATTCTCTGGCGAAAGGGAATCTGTCTTTTTCCGAATTAAAAATAGACAGGAAGATGGCATATTTTATTCCGTTCGGAAGTGAGGACAAGAAAGTCTATGATAAGGGTGTCAGTCTTGCAGAATTATTTCCGACAAATGTAACCGGAATAGTATCTGGTAATGATGAGGCTGCCATCGCGCTTACGAAAACCGAGTTGATCAGACGGATGGAGATTGTTAAGAATGCTGTGGGAGAGGAAGAAATATGTAATCTCTGGAAACATTTCACTCAGGGGCAGACCGCTGAAAAGATTCGAAATGATGTGCTGTCGGAAGGGGTGGCAACCCAGATTTCGTTTCGTCCGTTTGATTCCCGCTGGACATATTATTCAGGCAATTCCTGTGGCTGGGTTTTTCGACCTCGTGAAAAGAGCACCATGGGACATCTGCTGGCAGAACCGACCAGCCCGATCGGAGCAAATATTGGTCTTGTTTTCTGCAAAACGTCCAGAAGATTTTTTTCACCATTTGTTTCGATGAATATCATTGCGCACCGTCTTTTTTCTGCGTTGTGTGAAATTACATATATTGCACCTCTCTATCTGCATTTCGGGTCACAAATAACCGGAGAAGGCTGGAGAGCCAATTTAAATGACGATGCATTTGACAGGCTGACACAGTATCTGCTCACGAAACCAAGCCCTATTGAGGTGTTTGACTATGTATACGGTATTTTGCATGATCCAGTGTACATTGAGAAGTATGAGCAGTATTTGTGCCGGGATTTTCCACGTGTGCCGATCATCAATGAGCCGGAAGAAAAGAGGGATAAAGGAGAATTCTATGTGAGCGAAGAATTGTATAAAGAGTATGTTGCTGTCGGTAAGCGTTTGAGAGAACTGCATCTTATGCAGAGCAAGGCGCCGGCAGAACTTACGCTCGAGTCAGATACATCTGATGATATGGAAATTGGGGCGGTTAACTATAAAAACGGTGTGCTTCAACTGAACAGCAGCAAGCGTATTGTGGGTATTTCAAAAGATATATGGGAATATCAAATAGGTGGATACCAAGTGCTGAGTAAATGGTTTAAGGAACATAAGGGAGAAGAACTTACGATTGATAATTTCAATCATATTGAAAACGTAGTTGGCGTGCTTTCTGAGACAATCAGGCTGAAAGAGTATCTGCGAAAACTTCATTAAAAATTCGGCGATTTACTTTTGAGCGATACAAATATCAGCTAATGTTCTGGCGTAGTGCCCTATGCAGATATGGAGTAAAGATTAATATGCAGATGAAAGAAATACAAGCTATCACAAAAAGATTGAGAAAGTTTTATAATTCTTTAGCACAGGTAATAAATAGTGGTGGATTTGTCAATGTGAGACCTGATAAAGCGTATACAGTGAAAATGCTTATTCAAGAACTAAAAGTTAAAGTACAGCCATATAGCAAAAGCAGTGCCTTGTTGCTGGATGATATACAAAATAGTTTATTTGCTCCAAATTTTAATGGAACAATAGGAATCAATCCGTATCGATTCGGAAAGCTTGATGCTGTTTTAACTTATTTAGAATCTGCTGATTTTGTATGCAATTTTGCAAAGTATTTAGATACTCCATGGGAAGACATTAATGATTCGATAAGAAAATTGCTGGAAGATTCTTCGAATGCTTCTGACCGCTTGTCGTATAATCAAGTGGGTGTTCTCGGTAGAGAGATTTATATTATCCTGAATCCGTGAAGTTAATTGTATTTATATACCAATCTACAA
>CANOBT010000328.1 GCA_947564305.1 uncultured Lachnospiraceae bacterium
TTCCGATAATTCCCTCATAATTTGTCTTTTCATGATGGGAATTTATGTATTTTACTGCAAATGGGCGTGTAAAAAGCAGTAATAAGAATGATACCGCCAGAAAAGCACCTATCTGCCACCAGATATCTAATCCGGCGATATTGAGAAGCAACGCTGCTACTGCGCCTCCCGCCAGCCAGATGGATGTCAGCCCTACAGTTGCAATCTCAACAACAAGAAACACGATCAACAATCCTAGCCAAATAAAAGCCTCTCTCTCCATGCTTCCCTCCTTCTTTCTAAATAGTTTTGTTGATACTATCATAATCCGCTTTTTTTACGAATACAATACCTTTTGCGCGAATGCAGTGTTTTTCTGCTTCAATGCGCAGGCCCCCCTCTGTCCCTCCATCTATGGGGACGAATCTCAATATAAATCACGGCATATCAACACATCAGCAAAATTCTGTCATGTCCTGTCGAAAATGAATCGGAAGATGCGTCCTCTGACAGATGGGATTCTCTCGTTCCTTAATAGAAACCGCTTCAAAAAATCCTCTCCACAATTTCTCGAATTCTGCTTCTGCCTTGGATATCTTTTCAACCTCTTCTCGATTCAGGTATTCTCCTCTTACTAATATCCAGGGATGCTTTGCACGATGTACAAGAAACTCCTGGTGGGTCTTATCATAAACCATCCAGTTTTCCAACGGAAAGCGGTCTGTAAAATGGTCACCAATACAGGTCAGCACTTTATTCTTAGGCGTGATTTCCGAAAAAAGCACCCCATTGTCCAGTTCCCGGAACCGAATAAATTCCATAAACTGATGTGCCTCATTCGCCACACTTCTACTCAATTCAAACACACGCGCCACATCTGGGTCAGACAGATGCTCCATCACCTTTTTGCTGTTACTGATTTTTCGTGCCGTCTGCATCACATGAAAGACCGCCTCCGCCTTTTTCGGATGTTCGGATAAGAGTGCATGATAAATATCCCAATAGGTATTGTATCCCAAATGGTTCTGAATCAATCTCTCCACTGCCGCTGCTTTTCGCTCCTCTTCCACAACCTCCGCGTATTCACAAAACAACTGTGTATCCAGCATCCCCCGAAGTTCAATTCCTGCCTCCTTGTCCCGGCTCTCCTTCCACGCATCATAAATCGCAGAAAAGATTCCGGTAATATGATCATTACAGATGTATACTTTTTTCATCCCACGATTCTCCCCCCTGTCTCCTGTTGTAAAATCTGTGCCACCTGTGTATCAGAATAGTTCATGTCATCGAATAAGGACAACTGCCGATAAGTCATACCAGTCACCGAATCCGGAAGCCGCTCTTTCGTATTGAGCAGATTCCGGGTAATATAGTCCTCATCCAACTTTGTACGATACATCATCCTGCCGTTACAGGTAAGGAAGTACAGCGCACGTTTCAGCACCACACCCATTTTCTTTAGATCGTCGAACTTCAAATTCCCCATCTGTCTTGCCTTTAAAATCCGCAGCGCCGACTTCACCCCGATGCCCGGAACCCGAAGCAGCATGTTATAGTCTGCCCGGTTCACTTCCACAGGAAACTGTTCCAAGTGTTTCAATGCCCAATTACACTTTGGGTCCAAAAAGATATTAAAATTAGGATGCTCCTCATCCAACAACTCCTTCGCTTCAAACCGATAAAACCGCAACAGCCAATCCGCCTGATACAGCCGGTGCTCCCGTAAAAGAGGCGGTCCCTCCCCGGTTCTGGCCGGAAGAGACGTATCCTCATTCACCGCCACAAAGGCGGAATAAAACACCCGTTTCAGCCCGAACTTCTGATACAGCGATTCTGCCACATTCAAAATCTGGTAATCCGTCTCCGGTGTGGCCCCTATGATCATCTGGGTACTCTGTCCCGCAGGAACAAACCTGGGCGCATTCTTGTATACCACGATTTCCTGCTTGTTTTCCTTCATCTTATTCTGTACCATCCGCATGGGCGCCAGAATATTCTTCCGATTCTTATGCGGAGCCAAAAGACGCAGTCCCTCCGCCGTGGGAAGCTCCAAATTTACACTCATACGGTCTGCTAGGAAACCGACTCTGCTAAGCAGCTCTGCATCCGTTCCCGGAATCGCTTTCACATGGATATAGCCTTGGAAATTACACACCTTCCTTAATCTGTACAAGGCAGCATAAATGAGCTCCATCGTATAATTCGGGCTTTTCAAAATACCAGAACTCAAAAACAGTCCCTCAATATAATTCCTCCGGTAAAATTCCATCGTCAATGTACAGACCTCTTCCGGTGTAAAAGAAGTCCTTACTACATCGTTGGATGAACGGTTGATACAATATTTACAATCATAAATACATTCATTAGTAAATAAAATCTTCAGCAGACTGATACATCTGCCATCCGCTGAAAAGCTGTGGCACAGCCCTGCCGTGCGGCAGTTCCCCATGCCCGTTCCGTCACCCTTGCGGTCCACCCCACTGGAGGTACAGGCAACATCATACTTGGCTGCATCAGACAAAATCTGGAGCTTATCATATATGGACATCTGTACTTGAATCTTCTCCGGCAATCTTCTCACCCCACTGTTTATGATAAACACATGTTCTGTTTACATCATAACATAGAGTACATATGTTTGCAAGTCATTTATCGAACTTCAGTTCTGTTTTCTAACATTAATAAAAAAGGTGCAAAGCCTTTATCATTCAAAGACTTTACACCTTATCAACGTGTCTATTTTGCCACAATATTTATAATCTTGCCAGGAACATAGATTTCCTTGATAATATTTCCGCTCAATTTATCTCCCAGAGCCTCTTTCCCTGCAGCTATAGCCGCATCTTTGTCCGCATCCGCCAAAATGGATACAACGACCTTTGTCTTTCCATTAATCTGAACTGGAATCTCAATCTCGTCATCCCGAAGCTCCGCCTCATCATAGGTCGGCCATCCTGCCCGGAATATGGTCTCTCCATGTCCTAACTGCTCCCACATCTCCTCTGCGAAATGAGGCGCAAACGGAGATAAGAGAACCGCAATCGTCTCCAGAGTTTCCTGGTCAACTCCGCCGGACTTCTTTGCCAGTTCTATAAACTTATTGTTGTATTCCATGAATCCGGAAATCACCGTGTTCAGGCTGAAGCTCTCCAGACGGCTGGTAATGTCATAGACCATCTTATTGCGAAGCTTGATCATTTCCTTTGTAGGCTGTACCTTCGTATCCCTGCTGTCCATCAGCAGGTTCCAGAGACGCTTCAGATAACGGTTGACTCCGTCGATTCCTCTGTCATCCCACTCTGCATCCAACTCCGGTGGCCCGACGAACAATTCATACATCCTCAGGGAATCACAGCCATAATCACGCACCAAATCATCCGGTGATACGACATTTCCTTTGGACTTGCTCATCTTAATCCCGTTCTTCCCTGTAATCATTCCCTGATTGAACAATTTTTGGAACGGTTCATCAAAATCTATCACCCCGATATCATGCAGGAACTTGGTGTAGAACCTGGAATACAGAAGATGCAATACGGCATGCTCCACACCTCCGATGTACATATCCACCGGAAGCATCTCATCTGCTTTCTCCCTGGACACCAGTTCCGTATCATTATGGTTGTCTACATAACGCAGGAAGTACCAGGAAGAGCCTGCCCACTGAGGCATTGTATTGGTCTCCCGTTTGGCCGCTTTTCCACAGACAGGACAAGTGCAGTTCACCCATTCCTCAATCCCTGCAAGCGGAGATTCTCCGGTTCCGGTAGGCTCGTAAGATTCCACCTCCGGCAGGGTGAGCGGCAGTTCTTCTTCTGGAACCGGCACGTTTCCACAGTCCGGGCAGTGGATAATCGGAATCGGCTCGCCCCAATAGCGCTGACGTGAAAATACCCAGTCACGCAGTTTGAAGTTCACCGTAGCCTTTCCGATTCCTCGTTTTTCAATAATATGAGGCGCCTCTTTTTTCAGTACCGCAGACTCCATACCATTCCATTCACCGGAATTTATCATGGTTCCGGCAGCCTCGGTATAAGCCTCCGTCATGTTTTCAATTTCTTTTCCGTCCTTTGCAATGACCTGAATGATCGGAATGTCAAATTTCTTCGCAAATTCAAAGTCACGGTCATCATGGGCCGGTAC
>CANOBT010000329.1 GCA_947564305.1 uncultured Lachnospiraceae bacterium
AAGTATACCGGGCGGCGTGGGAAAGGATATTTATGCGAGGATTATCCGAATGGCCCATGAGAAAGGCGCACAGGTGTTGATGGATGCGGATGGAGAAGTTTTCAGATTATCTCTGGAAGCGGGACCGGACATTATCAAACCGAACCGCGTGGAGTTGGAAGAGTATGCAGGAATTGACTATCGTGCATCCGGTAAGGAGCTTTTGGGAATGGCAAGGAAACTGATGGAGAAAGGAATCCATACGGCAGCCGTTTCCATGGGAAAGAGCGGTGCGTTGTTTGTCAAAGGCGGATACGAGGCGGTCTGCCCGGCATTATCCGTAAAGGCACATTCTACGGTAGGAGCAGGGGATGCTATGGTGGCGGCGCTTGCATATGCCTGGGATCAACAGTTAGGCGACGAGGAAACCGTGAAGCTTTGCATGGCGGCATCAGCAGGGGCGGTGACCACAGTTGGGACAAAGCCGCCGGCAAAAGACCTGGTAGAAACATTGAAGGAGCAGGTCAAGATTGAGGCAGTGGAGTGAATGAACATGCTGTAATTGAAGAAACAGAATGACAGGATTGGTTACAAATAAAAGGAGAATTTGAAAATGAAGACGAGAGCAGTCAGAATGTATGGAACAAGAGATTTGAGGTTAGAGGAATTTGAACTTCCGGCAATCAAGGATGATGAAATTCTGGTAAAGGTTATGAGCGACAGCATTTGCATGTCCACCTATAAATTAGTCGAGCAGGGGAAAAAGCATAAACGCGCCCCGCAGAACATTGACACCAATCCGGTTATTATCGGACATGAGTTTGCAGGCGTGATTGTGGAAGTGGGTGAGAAGTGGAAAGACCAGTTCCGTCCGGGCATGAAATTTGCACAGCAGCCTGCCTTGAACTACAAGGGAAGCCTTGCTTCTCCGGGATATTCTTATGAATTTTTCGGCGGCGCCTGCACGTACTGCATCATTCCTCATGAAGTGATGGAACTGGGATGTCTGATGCCATATGAAGGAGAAAGTTTTTTTGAAGCGTCTCTCGGAGAGCCCATGAGCTGCATTATCGGGGGATATCATGGAAATTACCACACCAACAAGAGGAATCATGATTTGTCAGTAGGGACGAAGGTCGGCGGAGACATCATCATCCTGGGCGGCTGTGGTCCGATGGGATTGGGTGCGGTCAGCTATGGAATCCAGATGGAAAATAAGCCGAAACGGATTGTAGTGACAGACATTGACGATGCCAAAATCGAACGTGCAAGAGAAGTCATCCCAGAGGCAAAGGCACAGGAGAACGGTGTAGAGCTCTTGTATGTCAATACGGCGAAGATGGAAGACCCAGTAGAAGGATTAAGAGCCATCACAGAGGGAAAAGGGTATGACGATGTGTTTGTATATATCCCGAACCGCAAAGTGGCAGAGATGGGAGACCAGCTTCTGGCATTTGACGGATGTATGAATTTCTTTGCAGGTCCCACAGACAATCAGTTTAAGGGCGAGATTAATCTCTACAATGTGCATTACACCAGCGCACATATTATGGGAACTACCGGTGGAAATAATGACGATTTGATCGAGGCAAATACGCTGGCATCACAGGGACGTATTGAACCGGCCGTTATGGTGACTCATGTGGGCGGCATTGACAGTATCGCGGATGCAACGTTGAATCTGCCAAATATTCCGGGCGGAAAGAAGCTGACCTATACACAGTTTGACATGCCGCTGACGGCCATTGAAGATTTTGAGAAAATGGGACATGTGAATCCATTGTTTAGAAAATTGGATGAGGCATGCAAACGCAACCGCGGACTTTGGAGTGCAGAAGCGGAAAAGATTTTGTTCGAGCATTTTGAAGTAGAAGTTTGATTGTAAATATCGTAAATAATATAAGAATTTGCTTTATAAATTGGTTGCAGCTCAAGGAGGAGAAGAAGTAATGCAGACATTTAAATATACTATCAAAGATGAAATTGGAATCCATGCAAGACCTGCCGGGATGCTGGCAAAGGAAGCGAAGAAATATGAAAGCAAGATTGTAATTAAGAAAAATGAAAGGTCCGCAGAGGCCACCAAACTCATGGCAGTCATGGGCCTGGCCGTAAAACATGGGGAAGAAGTGACAGTGGAAGTAGAAGGTGCGGATGAGGAAACCGCATGTAGGGAAATTCAGGCATTTTTCGAGGAGACCATGTAAAAACAGGAGTGGACTATGATAAAATTATCAGGAAAGTCAGTATATAAAGGGATTGCCGTAGGTCCTGCGGCAGTATTGAAAAATAATGATTTCCAGGTGAAACGTGCAAAGATTGAGGATGCGGAATCGGAGATTGCGAGAGTGGAGGAGGCAGTCGAAAAATCCCAGGGGCAGCTTCGGATGCTTTATGATAAAGCAGTGAAGGAAGTGGGAGAGGCCAGCGCAGCGATTTTCGAGGTGCACCAGATGATGCTGGAAGATGAAGACTACCGGGATTCCGTGTGCAACATGATTCGGACAGAACAGGTCAATGCGGAATATGCAGTGGCAGTGACCGGAGACAATTTCTCTGAGATGTTCGCCAGTATGGATGATGATTATATGAAGGCAAGGGCGGCGGATATCAAGGATATTTCCAATCGTCTGGTACGCTGCCTGTGCGGTCAGGAGAATATGGATTTTGGCGCCATGGAGCCTTCGGTCATCATTGCAGAGGATTTGAGCCCCAGTGAAACCGTGCAGATGGATAAGGAAAAAATTCTTGCATTCGTCACTGTGCATGGCTCTACCAATTCGCATACGGCCATCCTTGCAAGAATGATGAACATTCCGGCGCTGATTGGAGTGCCGATGAATCTGGACGAGATACATAACGGGCAGACCGTCATTGTGGACGGACTGAAATCTGAGGTAATCTTTGACCCGACAGAGGAAGAGCGCCGGCAGACAGAGGCAAAAATTAGAGAGGAACAGGAAAAACTGGAACTTCTTCAAACCTTGAAGGGAAAGGAAAATGTGACCCTTTCCGGCAGAAAGATTCATATCTATGCCAACATCGGAAGCGTCAGTGACGTAGGGTATGTGTTGGAAAATGACGCCGGCGGAATCGGGCTGTTTCGGAGTGAATTCCTATATCTGGGGAAGGACGATTTCCCGACAGAGGAAGAACAGTTCCAGGCTTACCGTCAGGTTGCCCAGATGATGGCAGGGAAAAAGGTGATTATCCGTACACTGGACATCGGAGCAGATAAGCAGGCGGACTATTTTCATCTGGGAAATGAAGAGAATCCGGCCATGGGTTACCGGGCAATCCGTATCTGCCTGAAACAGACAGATATATTCAAGGTACAGCTTCGTGCCCTTATGCGGGCGGCAGCTTTTGGAAATATTTCCATTATGTATCCTATGATTACCTCCACGGAAGAGGTTTTAAAGATTTTTGAGATTGTGAAAGAGGCACAGAAGGAACTGGAGGCAATGCAGGTTCCGTACAAGGTTCCGGAGCAGGGAATCATGATTGAAACACCGGCTGCTGTGATGATCAGCGATGAACTGGCGGAGCTGGTGGATTTCTTCAGTATCGGGACAAACGATCTGACCCAATATACTCTGGCAATCGACAGGCAGAACGAGCGGTTGGATGATTTCTACAATCCGCACCATAAGGCAATTCTGAAGATGATTCAAATGGTGACGGAGAATGCACATAAATGCGGAAAATGGGCCGGCATCTGCGGGGAACTGGGCGCTGATCTGGAATTGACAGAAGAGTTCCTGAAAATGGGACTGGACGAATTGTCCGTATCACCTTCCATGGTGCTGAAAGTCAGAAAGGCAGTCAGGGAATCTCAGGTGGGATGAAAGAAAGTTCTTAGAAAAATATAAATACAGAAAGGCACTGGCTATTGAATGAATAGTCAGTGTCTTTTTCTTTGCTGTTCTTATTGCTTTTTGTGTCTGTGCGACGTAAAATATAATCAATAGGAAAATAGGAAGCGCACTGATGTGCGCGCAGGTCATCAATCCGTTGGATTGGTGACAAATAAAATAAGGAAGCGCACTGATGTGCGCGAAGGTCATCAACCCTTTGGGTTGGTGACAAATAAAGTAAGTGATTAGGTTCAA
>CANOBT010000330.1 GCA_947564305.1 uncultured Lachnospiraceae bacterium
GATGTGAGTAAATGAATGTAACCAAAGATGGGTTTAAGGACAGACAACTTCATATTGAGGACTATCTGCAAATGGTATCTGCGGAACAGAAAGAGTATGCGGAAGTGTCCGTCTATCAGCGGATTACTGAAAACAACGACATCATCACAGATTTTTGGACGGACAGTCTGATGGAATTGATTTTGCGGAAAGACAACCTGAATAAGGCATATAAGAAAGTGAAATCAAACAAAGGCAAAGGTGGGATAGATGGGATGCAGGTGGATGAACTTCTGCCCTACCTGAAAGAAAACCAGAGCGAAATAATCCAAAAGATACGAGACGGGAAATACAAACCCAATCCAGTCCGCAGGGTAGAAATACCCAAAGAGGAAAAGGGCAAGGTTAGGAAATTAGGGATACCGACAGTAGTAGACCGGGTCATTCAACAGGCAGTGACACAGGAACTGCTCCCATTGTTTGAACCGCAGTTTTCAGAAAACAGCTATGGGTTCAGACTGGGAAGGAACCAGCATGGAGCATTAAAAGCCTGTAAGAAAAATGTGGACGAGGGATATGTGTATGTAGTAAGCATGGATTTGGAAAAATTCTTCGACACGGTGAACCACAGCAAGCTGATAGAAGTGACGTCACGTACAATAAAAGACGGACGGGTGGTGTCATTGATACACAAATACCTGAACGCAGGAGTAATACAGAACGGGTTCTTTGAGAAAACGGAGGAAGGCGTACCACAGGGCGGGCCATTGAGTCCGTTGTGTGGGAACATTATGCTGAACGAGCTGGATAAAGAACTGGAAAGAAGGGGACACCGGTTTGTGAGGTATGCGGACGATGCGCTGATATTCTGTAAAAGCAGAAAGAGCGCGGAGCGGACGCTTGAGAATATCATTCCCTATATAGAAGAGGAACTGTTCCTGAAAGTGAACCGAGCCAAAACAACAGTGTCGCATGTAAGCAGGATAAAATATCTGGGATATGCATTTTACAGGAATAAGGGAAAATGCAGATTCCGAGTGCATCCGAAAACGGTCAGGAAGATGAAAGACCGGATAAGGGAAATCACCCGGAAAAGTAAAGGATGGGGAAATGAATACCGGAGACAGAAACTGTCAGAGTATGTCAAAGGGTGGATTAATTATTACAAGCTTGCGGACATGAAGGGGCTGATGGCAGAAACAGATGAATGGCTACGCCGGAGAATCCGGGCAATATACTGGAAACAGTGGAAGAAAGTAAAAACGAGATATCGGAATCTCCGTGCATTAAAGTTAGAAGAGTGGCAGGTACATCAGATAGCCAACAGCCGGAAGGGATACTGGAGGACAGCGCAGATGTTAAATGTGGCGCTGACAAATAAAATAATAGCCCGACTGGGATACATATCCATGTCGGACTATTATCTGAAAGTCTGTGAAAACTAGAGAACCGCCGTATACTGAACGGTACGTACGTGCGGTGTGGGAGGTCGGCTAATCAATAAATGGTTAGCCTCCTACCCGATCTGTGCATCGGAGGGAAATTGCTGTTGCGAAACTTTATGTAATGTAAGTCGCCGTATGTTGACAAGTGGCTGTTGATTTGATATAGTAGTTATTGACTTAAAGTCAATAACTACTGGAAGGAGATATACTAAAATTGGCAAGACCAGTGAAAAAGCCACCGGAACAATGGAAAAAAGAGATCCTGGATGCGGCGAAGGAATTGTTTTTAACGAAAGGTTATGAAGAAACTGCTATTACCGATATAATGGAGCTGGCAGGCGGAGCAAAGGGAATGTTTTACCGTTTCTTCCAGAGCAAGGAAGAAGTGATGCACGCACTGGGGGACCAGATGTTTTTTGAGAATAATCCTTTTGAAGCGGTTAGAGGACGTTCGAATCTGAATGGGTTGCAGAAGATTCGGGAGGTGCTTGCGACAGACAGGGCAGATGAAGAGCGGGAGGAAATAAGTACGCAGGCAGTCTCTATACTAAAAGACCCGCGCATTCTGGCGGCTGCGGTAGAAGCGAACCGGAGGGTGTTGACACCGTTGTGGCGGGAACTGATCGAGGAAGGCAAGGGTGACGGCTCTATACAGACGGAATACGCAAAGGAGCTTTCTGAACTGCTCCCTCTTATCAATTTCTGGCTGATGCCGTCTGTGTTCCCGGCAGATGCGGAGGGAATACGGCATAAGTGCCGGTTTATTGCGGAAGTCCTTTCTGCTATGGGGCTTCCGATCATAGAAGATGAGATGTATGGGAGAACAGAGAGGATATTGGGGAACTGTATGGGAGAGGGAAAGGAGTAACGGATGGAGAAGAGACTGTTTACAAAAAATTTTACGCTCCTTGTACTGGGACAGGCAAGCTCTTTATTCGGCAATTATATCTTACGGCTGGCGCTGTCCATGTATGTGCTGGAGGTGACTGGTTCAGCGGCGGTATTTGCAGGCATCTTATCTGTTGCAATGGTGCCTACGATTCTTTTATCGCCTCTTGGGGGCATCCTTGCTGACCGGGCGGACAGGCGGAAGATCATGGTTGCACTAGATGCTTTGACAGGGACGGCTGTTTTATGTGCGGCAGTCTGTCTGTCCGGGGAGAATGCCCTGGCCGTGATCAGTATCCTGCTTGTAGTGCTTTCTGTGCTTGGGGCATTTGAGACGCCTACTGTACAGGCATGTATCCCGCAGATGCTGGCGGGTGATGACATTATCAGGGGAAATGCAGTTGTGAACCAGGTGGCATCCGTCTCTTACCTAATCGCGCCTTTGCTGGGCGGGATCTTGTATGCGGCATTTGGCTTGAAGCCTGTGATGTATGCCAGTGTTGTCTGCTTCTTTCTTACGGCGTTGCTGGAATGCTTCATACGGCTTGCATTTCAGCCCAGGGATTATCACGGAAATGTCTTATCTGTCGTGAAGGAGGATTTCCTGGGCAGCATCCGGTTTATGACAAAGGAACAGCCGGATATTATGAAGATGCTGTTTCTGGCAGCGCTTTCTCGTTTTTTTGTTATGGGCGTTACTTTGGTAGGGCTTCCTTTTCTTGTGCGGACGGTGCTTGGACTGGATGCGAAGTATTATGGCGGGGCGGAAAGTGCGCTGGCAGTTGCCACAATCCTGGGAAGTGTTGCAGCCGGGCTTCTTACTGGAAAGCTGAAATCCGGCAGGCTGTCATTGGTGCTTGCGTTGATTGGCCTTTGTATCATTCCCGCAGGGGTGGTATTTCTTTTTCCGGCTGGCGCAGTGATGGACTATGCTGTGATTGTTGTGGCTTTTTGTGGTATGCAGGCTGCAATCAGTATTTATTCCATATTTGCGGTGTCGATGATCCAACAGAATACGCCGGATTATATGATTGGGAAGGTTATGGCTTATACGTCCGCGATCACGATGTGCGCCCAGCCGGTTGGTCAGATGGTTTATGGTTTTTTGTTTGATGGGTTCAAGGAGATGGTTTATTTTGTATTGATCCCTACGGGGATTGTTGTATGTGTGATTGGATTGTCGGTTTCAGGCTTTTTTAGGAGAATGGAGGAAAAATAGGATAGAATTTTAGGATGATAACAGTTATACTATAATTACGTTAATAACACGGCCATGTACGAGAATTTTGATACCAATGTTCTGTATGCTGATTTGGGATCGTGCATACTGCAAAAATATATGCCGGAATGGAGGGAAAAAGGAAAAACTTGAAGCTGTAGGAAGATAGAGCAGAGTGGAAGGTTTGAGGAATATGCAGGCTGATACGGCAGAACTGTAGATATGGGCGTGTTTAGGATAGAGCAGAAGATAGAGCTTTTAAGGTACGATAGATAAAGAAGGCTTTCCTGATAGGAATGAGGCGAAATAGATAATCAGACAGGAGGAATACATGAAGCAAAAGCCAGGTTAAAGCCCCGGCAGCCAGGAACCGGGGCTGTATACGAGGAGGTGGACATGAATGGAGAAACTGAAATGCCCAAGGTGCGGTAAACGTATTATGGATATCAGCACTAAATCCCCGAAGCCGGTGGAGGCACAGACAAGAT
>CANOBT010000331.1 GCA_947564305.1 uncultured Lachnospiraceae bacterium
ATAATCTGCTGTGTTCTGATTGGGACGCAGAACATATGGAGAAATTGGATTATAATGGACTGTATGAATATCTGTATAAGATGAAATACCAGGAGACCTTTTTGCCCGCAGATGATCAGGATGGGATACCGCAGGATGAGTTTGAGAGTCTGCTCATGGAGTATCTGCCAGTGACAGCAGAACAGATACGGGAATATGCCGCATTTGATGAAGAAAGCCGGAGATACACGTGGGAACGGCTGGGATGTGGAAATTATGATCCGAATTTCTTCGGGACATCGCTTCCGGAGGTGACGAATATCAAAGAAAATGAAGATGGAACGGTTACGCTGACTGTCGATGCAGTGTGTGACATGGTTATATGTGATGACAGGCTCATAACCCATGAATTGACCGTAAGATTTGCAGAAGACGGCAGTTTCCGCTATCTGGGCAATCGGATTCTTGGTGACGGGATCAGGGAAATCCCAGAATACTGGTATCGGGTTGGGGGCAGATAAAAGGTTTGGATATTTATAGGATATTGACTTTAGATATTTATTCTGCTATGATGAAAGCATGTACTTGCATGAAAGGATATTATTAATGATAAAACTGCAGAGAGGGGGAGGAGAAAATGGATGAGACAAGCCAGAAGATCATTGATGCGGCGATGGCGTTAGTCCGTGACAAGGGATATGTCGCAACAACCACGAAAGAAATTGCAAGGGTAGCCGGCGTAAATGAGTGTACCTTGTTCCGCAAATTTGAGAGCAAAAAGGATATTGTTTTACAAGGGACAAACCAAGCGGGCTGGCGGGCGGATGTGACACCGGAGATTTTTGAAAATGTAGAGTGGGATTTGCAGGCAGACCTGAAAATGTTCATGGGGGCATATATTGACAGGATGACGCCGGATTTCGTGAATCTGTCAATCGGTCTGAGGGCGCCGCAGCTCTATGAGGAAACCAAAGAGCTTATTATGAAGGTTCCCCAGGCTTTTTTGAGGACATTTACCGATTATCTGAATAAAATGTGTGCGATGGGAAAAATACCGGAGAAAGATTTTGAGGCTCTGGCATTGACCGTATTTTCGGCAACATTCGGCTATACATTTCTGAATGCATCGTTCGGAAAAGAGCTTACAGAGATTGAAAAAGACAGGTACATTAATGAAAGTGTGCAGATGTTTGTAAAAGGAATCGATCCGTAAGATTTGGCGCTGTCAGAGGGCAGTGCCAAAAAAAGAAATATAATGCATGCAAGCACACGCATTGAAGAATGGAGGATGCTATGAAACAGATAACAGGTGCGGATTTATTTGTAAGGGCGCTAAAAGAAGAAGCAGTTGACACATTGTTCGCTTATCCGGGGGGACAGGCGATAGATCTGTTTAATGCACTGTATGGAGAAAAAGAAATAGATGTGATCCTGCCTCGCCATGAGCAGGGCCTGATCCATGCGGCAGACGGTTATGCACGTTCTACGGGTAAAGTTGGTGTCTGTCTTGTAACAAGCGGGCCAGGGGCTACGAATCTTGTCACAGGGATTGCTACGGCAAATTATGACAGCGTTCCGTTAGTATGTTTTACGGGCCAGGTGGCGACAAACCTTATTGGGAATGACGCCTTTCAGGAGGTAGACATTGTAGGCATTACAAGAAGTATCTGTAAATATGCCGTAACGGTACGAAACAGGGAAGATTTGGCGGAAACAATCAAAAAGGCTTTTTATATTGCAAAGACCGGAAAACCGGGGGTAGTGGTTGTTGATCTGCCAAAGGATGTCCAGCGGGCTTATGGCAGTGATTTCTATCCGGAGGAAATTGCGGTCAGAGGCTACAAACCAAATACCTCCGTACATATGGGACAGTTAAATAAGGCGCTGGACATCTTAAACCATGCGGTGAAGCCTGTGTTCCTGATCGGCGGCGGAGTTCATATTGCCCATGCAGAGAAAGAGATGACACAGCTTGCAGAGCTGACAGGTGTGCCTGTCATTACGACAATCATGGGAAAAGGCGCAATTCCGACAACGAACAGTTTCTATGTCGGCAATATAGGAATTCATGGGAGCTATGCCGCCAATGCAGCGATCAGTAATTGTGACGTCCTTTTTTCCATAGGAACCCGGTTTAATGACCGCATTACGGGGAAAATAGAAGAATTTGCGGTAAATGCAAAGATTATCCACATTGACGTGGATGCGGCATCTATTTCCCGCAATATTGATGTGGATGTTCCGATTGTAGCTGATGCGAAAAAGGCCATAGGCGCTTTGCTTGAGAAGGCAAAGCCGCTTCACATCTCAGAGTGGACGGATGAAATCAGCCGTTGGAAAAAGGAATATCCGATTGATATGGGGAAGGTTGGTCTGACGCCCCAGATGATCATTCAATCCATAAATGAAGGGTTTAAAGACGTCATTGTCGTTACGGATGTAGGCCAGAACCAATTATGGGCAACACAATTTCTTGATATCGGTGAGAATAAACAAATGCTGACATCGGGCGGCCTGGGGACAATGGGGTATGGTTTTCCTGCGGCAATCGGAGCAAAACTTGGCAATCCGCATAAGGATGTTATTGTCATATCCGGCGATGGCGGTATGCAGATGAATATCCAGGAAATGGCGACTGCGGTTGTTTATGAACTGCCAATCATTATCTGCATACTGAATAACGGATATTTAGGGAATGTGCGGCAATGGCAGGAAATGTTTTATGAAAGGCGGTATTCGAGTACCTGTATGCGTTACCGGAAAAGCTGTGAGACTAGCTGCAGCCAGCCTGGTCATGATTGCCCGGAATATACGCCGGATTTCATTGCGCTGGCAGAAAGCTATGGTGCAAAAGGAATCCGCGTCACAAAGGCAGAAGACATAAAAACAGCTTTAAACAGTGCAAAGCAGAATACAAAAATGCCTACGGTGATTGAGTTTATCATAGACAGAGAAGCCAATGTCCTGCCGATTGTTCCGCCGGGAAACGCCCTGAATGACATGATTTTAGAAAGAGAGGAAAACAGGGAATGAAAAAGAGATGGATTTGTCTGTTTGTTGAAAATGAAATAGGTGTACTCGCCCGTATTTCGGGTTTGTTTTCCGGAAAATCTTATAATCTGGACAGTCTGACAGCCGGAGTTACTGAGGACAGCACCATATCACGGATGACAATCAGCCTGACAAGTGATGACCGGACTTTTGAGCAGATAAAGAAGCAGCTTAGCAGAAGTGTTGAGGTGATCAAAGTGGTAGATTATACAGATATACCTATCCACATGAAAGAAATTTTATTTGTTAGGGTGAAGCATTGTTCAGATGCGGACATAACGGAACTATTCCGGATTTCAAAAGTATTCGGGGCTGCAATAATTGACTATGACGGCGCTACCGTCCTTTTGGAATGTACCCAGACAGAAAACAGGAATGATGATTTGATCGCATTGCTGAAAAGAAAGTTTGTGAACAGGATTGAGGTTGTAAGGGGCGGAAGTGTTGCGGCTGAAGCTGTCAGTGTCTCGGAAAGATAGAGAAACCGTACAGGAGCCAGCCGTTGCTGTGAAGTGAAACAATAGTATCAAGGGAAAAGGGGCTCCTGGGAAAGGCAGCCCCTTTATTCCTGCAGGCAACGAGCCAAGTGGGCATATTTGTTGTATGGACATTTGACTTTCTATCCAGAAGCTCCTTATTGCCATATATTTATCTTAGAAAGAATGTGCCGCGTTATTTCTGCCGCGCTGTTGCCGGAAGCATCGTCATTCGCGGCGATATTTGCTGCAAAGAACCACGTATTGTCAGGGGCTTCCACATATCCTACAAACCATCCGTTTACATCCTTGCCGTCGATACAACCGGTGCCGGTTTTTCCATAGAGGTTTCCGGCTTCGGAAGAGGACAGGAGGATAGAGTCCTTTACTGCATTAACATTTTGGATGCCAAAGCCGAGGTTGTTTTCATAAAGCTTTCGCAAAAGCTCCACCTGTTCGATGGGGGAAATCTTTAAAGAAGATTCCATCCAGTAGGAG
>CANOBT010000332.1 GCA_947564305.1 uncultured Lachnospiraceae bacterium
AAAACTTTATGAACCACTCAAGTCAGCCATTGATCTATTGGCCGGAATTCCAAGTATGTCTTTGAATCTAACATTATTTTGACTGGCTATCCACCCAATCGGTTCTATTACACCAAACGGACTGAATGGCGTTCCTTCTTCTGCCATATGACCCATCGCACTTGACGGAAAGTATTGCACTTTAGAAAATACGCTCTCCAAATTATTAATCGTATTTGCCATTCCTATTGAAATCATATAATTTCTGCAAGCTGTATTTCTCGCAATATTAATGTCATCATTGAATTTGGCTGGATTAGATTGGTACATTTTTTCAATCGCTCTTAATCCAATTTTATTTTTCACAGCTTTTAAGTCCGCTTTATTGATAATGACCGCAACTGGAATTTTTATCATTTTATTTGAAGAACGGTTACTTAATCTCGAAAATTGCTGTATAAATTCAATTATTACATCCTCTGCATTCGCTTCATTATCAGCAAAGCTGTTATCCGGTATCATCTGTCCATTCTTTTCACTCTCGTTTCGCACAGCCTTTATTGTTGTCGGATCAATAATAATCAAAACTCCATCTGTATATCCAAAATTCAGCGGATTCTGCTCATATACACCACTGATAAGCACCTCATCCGGGACATCATATACCACAAGGGTGTCTTTGAATCCATCCTCATATTTATGTACCATGCTATATGTAACAATAGAGGTCTTAGACGACTCAGATGTATTTCCGGTCATGAACATTTTTTCCAGTGCATCAAACTCTTCTTTTGGAAACGGTTCAATCTTAACATTATCCGCATTTCCCGTCATGCGGTACAAATGTTGAAAAGAAGCTAAAAATGCACTCTTCCCTGATGTATCCCCACCTATCAATTGAAGGGTAAATTCCCTGGCTCCCGTTGCTGCCAGTGGCTTTTCGCATTCTGGACAGACACTTTCAAGACGGGAACGGCCTGATATTAAAGAACATGGCAAAAATTTCCCACATCCGCATCTTGCTGTTAATATTCCCGTATCCCCAGGGACTAAATCCTTATGTATTTTGCCGCATGAAGGGCATACATATCCTGGCACTTTAAAAGATCGGTAACAATAGGTACAATGCTGTTCGTTTCTTTTCGCTTTATCTATCAGATTAAAAAAGGGAGTAACTATCAATGTGACAATCTTCAAGATAATAAGCAACAATCCATGTATAATACTTGCAATCCACAAATATATTGTTCCAAACACAACCCTGAACACCATTTCAATAAAGCCAATAACTGTTAAAGGTATATGTATAAAAGAAAGCAAAAACAGCCTTAATTTTGAATCCGATTCATAAATGCCAAGATGGTATGCCACACCAGCGGCACTAAGCAATAGCCATGTCCTGTCTGAGAGAAAGTTGTGGGCATCCCTATAAATATAACGGCGTTGATATTGTCCTGTCCCTCTGAAATAGCTGAATGTCAATCCGCTATTATATTTTTCTTTCCATTTATCCCTGTTAAAAAACATAGCACGAATTTGTGTTAATATAATCCCCAGTATAGACAAATAAAATGCGGCATGAATAATAAACCTCACAACTGGCGGCAATATATTCACAAAATGCACAGACATATTCCATGCATTCTTTATCCATGAAAAAAAAATGCTTACATGTTCAGCAACAGCAGATGGCATTGAATCCATTGTCCCCGACCTCCTATTCTACATCTCCTGCCCGTTTTCCTCTGTTTCGCTTGATTCTTCTTGAGACAAATTATCTTCATCCTGCATTTCATGGGCATGAGATCTGTTTTCATGCGGATCCTCTATCTGATAATAATCAGGATTATTCATTCTCTCATTAAACTCTTCCTGATCCAACCCCTCGGCTTCTGCCTTTTCTGCTTCGCGCCAATGCTCGTGACCGGCTTTATGCCCAAGATCATACTTTCCTTCTATAGGCTTTCCAGTATTGGCATCTAAAAACTGTCCTTTTTCATTTTTTTCAGCCCTTTTTTCTACCTCTTCACGGACACTTGCACGTATGTACGGTCTATGCAACGCCATAGTCAAGCCTCCTCTATATTCCTGCCGAAATCAAAGTCCTCAACCATTCGAAAACACTTCTCATCTTCATCTTTCTCAAATGCACTGTATTCCGCAGAATCCAGGTAAGGCCTTATGCTTTTGTCGATATCCAGTATAGTCTGGATATCATAAATTTTAATATTATCCGGATCATCTACATATTGCTGATCCTCTTCTCCCGTAAAAAAACGCCATCCACTATCGTTCCCTTCCCCTTTTTCACGATACATAAACCTTACAAGTTTTCTTTCTTCCACAAGCATTCTCGAAGCCATAACAAATCCAATATTTCTCATATCACTTCCTCCTATTTTCTGAATCCGCCAAATAATTTAGAAACGATAGAACCATCTCTTTCCTTTATTTCATCAGCTGCATCATCAATAATATTTTCATAATATTTGCGCATACTCTTGTCTGACAAAAGTTTACCCAAGGCATCCAGATTCTTCTTTTTAAGTCCAGAATTTACAATAGAGCTGCTCAAAATGCTCTCAAGCTTCCTCTTAGTTCTTGCGTTAGGACTTGCATAAATAAATTCAAGTGTTCTTTCCCATTTTTCTGGATTTGATTCAGCTGTCATAACAAGTGCGGACATATACTGTTTAAGAAAAATATCCGGACTCTCCAATAACAAATCAAGGATAAACCACTGGTCCTCTCTGGTTGTCTTAATCTTTAACAGTGCAGATATCAGCCGTGCAACATAATTTTTTGATAAAACAGAAGGAAAATCCTGTTTTATATACGGCTTCAAACACATTTTAACAGAATCTCCTTTTTTCATATGCAGCAAATTATCTATCGCTACAATATGGGCAGAATTTGTACAAACAGTGTCTTTCGGGAGGTTTTTCTGTATAGATGCTGCAAAAATTTCAGAGTCCTGTCCCTCCACGTTTACCCTGCCATCAAGAAGCTCATAGATTTTTTCCTTTGTTTTCTCATCAAAACAGGCTGCGCTGACTGCTCTTTCTGAAAATGCTTCCAGTTCCATTATGTTCTCCGCATCTTCAATATAATGGCGTACAAGCATCTGTTCCTTATCATACATACCATATTCTGATAAATCCCCGCATAATAAGAACATATCGTCAAGAGTCAAGCCTCTACCACTGCTTACTACAATAACATGGTCTACTACAGAATCAAAAATCTCTGGTTCATAAGTCTTAATACCATCTAACAAGAATTTAAGTGCATCATCTCCAACTACTTTTTTTAGTGTCAACAATATGCGTTTGTATGAGCTGTCCGTCATTGGCTTTTTTTCACATGATGTAACACAGTATGAAACAATCAATTTTGCCGATTCACCCTTCCTTAGTATATCACGGCATAACATACAATAGATCTCTAAGAAGAGAACAGCATCAGAAGAATCATATAACCTTATTACTTCAGCATATTCATCTGCAACTGACATATCCGTTAAAAGTTTTCCAACATCCTCAACAAATGGTCCTCCCTTAACTTCATCCCAAAAAGCTGTAATTCCACCCTTCTTATAATCAGTGAAAAACACTTCCTTTGCTCTGTCCCTAATAATCTCTGACAATCTCGTCTTCGCGTCAGGATCTCCTACCACGTCAGATACATCCCCTACCCAATTAAGAATAGGAAATGATTTTTCCAAGCTGCTTTTTATAAATTGACCAAGCCGGCAATTAACCTTTTCATATATCTCGGAAATAATATTCGTCTTATAAATCTTATATTTAGACAATACTGAAAGTGCTTTGGCATATTCTTCCGGAGAACCAAAAGAATCTCCGCATAATATTTCATATGCTTTCGCAAGTGCATTAAAATCAGCTGAAGGAAAATGAATATCGAATGATTGCAAAAATTCTCTCGAAAACCTTTCAGCTTTCCCACACCAATAATTTTTATATTCAAGATATCCACTACCTTCCA
>CANOBT010000333.1 GCA_947564305.1 uncultured Lachnospiraceae bacterium
TCACTTGAAAAGTGTTAAGCAGCCCGGAAAGCGTTTTGATAAAAGTGGTCTTGCCCGCCCCGTTCAATCCAATCAGCCCTATCACTTCATTCGTTCCCAGCTCCATAGATAATTTTTCAAGAACAGGCTTGCCCTTAGTGTACCAGACATTTAAATCTTTCAGAACGAGAAGTTCCCCGTTACCCATTATGTTATTGGTCATTATCTTTGTCCTTCTCCTTTTTCCTGATTGAATAGGCAGACCACAGGAATACAATGCCAAGCACCGCATACAGGGCGGCAAAGGAAATATTGGCTTTTACAACACTGACAACTGCCGCAGCCAGCCAAACAATGCCAAAAATCAGCCGAAAATAAAAGTGTCTCATAAACTTTCCTCCATTCAGATTGGTATATAAGTAACTGTTATGGACATAGCATACCGTAAAACCCATTTCCGTGCCGTTTTGTCCATGAATGGTAGGTTTTTGTCCATGAAAAAACAGACCGTTCAAACGTGCGGCCTGTTTTTACGGAAAATATATTTATTCTGCCCTTACGGGTTCATAGGATAATGTAACGACTGTACAGAACCTGCATCCCCCATACTCGGTTTCCACAATACCGTCATAACGCTCTGCGGTGGTGCGGACGCTTTTCAACCCCCAGCCGTGCAAGTCTGCATCCTTTTTTGTGGTTTTTAACTCCCCCTCTGTTATGACCGGGACAGCTTTGCACCCATTTTCCAATTTGATAATGAGCATTTCATTGATACGGCGGATGGTCAAATTGATAAAACGCAGATTTCCCTCTGTGCCTTCTACGGCTTCAAGGGCATTATCCAGCAGGTTCCCTAAAATTGCCACCAGGTCAACACTGCGGATATTCGTATGCTGTGGATATTCAATGTTACAGTTCATCTGTATTTCCCGTGAAGCGGCAAGGGTAATCTTACTGTTAATCAGATAATCCACTGCTTCATCTCCTACCCACACTGGCTGCGTGACTGCGCGGGTAGGTGAACGCAGGCTTTCCAGATAGCTGACTGCCTCCGCCGTCCTGTCCTTTTCCAGATAACGGTGCAGCGCTTCGATGTGGTTATGAAAATCATGGAATAACTTTGCATTAGCAGCATAGGTGTTCCTCAACATCTGGTAATCCCGCATCAGCAATATGTTTTTCTCTTTTTCCAGATGCACTATCTTTTTTTCCATCTCATACTGGCGGGTGAGATAAAAAAACAGGACTGCTACAAGGATCAACATAGAAAAAATGATCCATGTTGTCATCTGCTCGTCATCTATGGCTATGATGCTCTGCCCGGATAAAAAGACCACCCCGAATAAACCTGCGACTGCAACCGCAGATATGACTCTGTTTATCCCCTCCTCGGCTTTGACGGCAAAAAAAGCAATCGCAAGCATAATCACCCGGACAATCCAGACGGCCACCATATACTCAGGCGCATTTCTGTTGAGAAAACTCTCTGACCTAAATACAATCCCCAGGCCGACAGATATCATAAATTCCCAAAGTGCTACCGTCATCTCGTAAAAGAACATAAGAAAAAGCGGCATCCGCAGTCCGGCTCTGAACAGCTGCCGGAGGATTAGCATTATGATGACCATCTCGGCACCAGCAATAAATATTGGCGGAGCTGGCAAACACGACAGCAAGGTGATAAAAACAGCCGCACAAGCGGAAAGAACCCCCGCTTTCTTCCTGTCACCGGATAACTTTAGCACCTTCATAACAAGATATAGGCATAGGAATATCCGCAGCCCATTTGTGAAAAGAAATGAAATTATCTGATACCAGCCCGTCATATGTGTGTCCCCCAAAACCTGTTTATCTGCTGCTTGACCGTCTGTAAATGGGAGCGGCTGATCGGCAGTGTCTCACCATTTTTGAGGGATGCCATTCCGTCAGCCACTTTCATGATCTGTATAATATTTACGATACATCCCCTGTCAATAAAAATAAACTCCGGTGCAGCAAGTTCCTCATAAACCTGCTGCAGGCTTTTCCTGACTTTTGATGCTCCCACATTTGAGTGTATTGCTGAATTTTTACCTCCGTCACGCTGGATATAGAAAATATCCCTGTATGGTATCTTCTCCATCCGTCCTGCCGTCTGGATAATGTATTCTTTGCCCGCTTCCAGTTCGATCAGTTTTGCCGCATCTGCCACGGCAGTTTTCAGCCTTTTGTCAAGATCATTTTTGGGCACATAGCGGAAAATGGAAAGTTCAAAAGCATCTATCGCATATTCCATATGCGAGGTTATGAAAATGACCTTAATATTCGGCAGAAACGGCTTTATCTTTTTGGAAAGTTCCATACCTGTGACACCGGGCATTTCAATATCCAGCAGGAGCAGATCATAAAAGAATCCATCCTCCGTAATGTCAGACAAAAGATTATTGCTGTATGTGTAAGTTGTTATTTCATAACCGATACCGCAGGACTGCAGGCTGTCCTTTATGATTTCCTCATGCAGCGTGACGGCTTCTTTCTCGTCATCACATATGGCAATCCGTACCAATACTGTCACCTCATTTCTTTTATGCCCCTCTATTATTTATAATTTTCCAGAACAAAATACTCCCATCTCCTATTAGGCTCTATTATATTTCGTCCAAAAGAAATACTCAAGATTGAATACGGAATATTATAAAGCAAAAATATCCCTCTGAATTATACCATAAAAATTTTCTGTTTTTCACCCGATGGCATGAAACGACTATTTTTCGGGAATTCAGTAATAGGGCTAAAGTTTTTCCTTTCGTTCGATAACGCTGTTGCTTTCACCCACTATGAAGGATGCCCCGCAAGGCGGCACATAGCCGATACGCAGAAATAGTAACCATCTGGCTTATTCATACATCAGAAATACTATTCTTGCTTATCATGACAGATTTGTTCTTCTGTTATCCTTAGTTCTCTATGAAGCTGCCATGCCATAAAAATAGTGATCACAGCCGAAAACACATCCGCAATCGGCTGCGCATAAAGGATTCCATTGATACCACAGATTTTGGGAAGCAGTAAAATGACAGGCACAAAGCAGATTCCCTGCCTGCAGGCTCCAAGTACAAAGCCTTTTGTCCCTTTTCCAAGCGCAAGGAACAGCGAGGAATATACCGTGTAAAATCCAAACAGGAAGAAGGACAGCCCGTTTGCAAAAAGGGATTTCCGGCCTACAGCGATCATCCCGCTGTTTCCATTTGCAAACTGCGATATGATCTGTGTGGAAAACAGAGCCATCAAAAGTCCAACAAGGATACAGAAAACGGATGACCACAAAATGGACGTTTTGACTGCTTCCCGCAGGCGGTCAAATTTCCTGGCTCCATAGCTGAATCCCGCGATAGGCTGGAACCCCTTCAAAAAACCAAATACAACTAAAGTGCCCATAGAAGTGATCCTTGTAACCGCTCCCATCCCGGCAATCACCGCATCACCATATCCGTTTGCCGCCCGGTTGACCAGCGCAATGGAAAGGCTGGTAAGAAGCTGGAATGTCAAAGTTGGAATACCAATCTTCAAGATTTCTGTATAGATCTGCCTGGTTGGTTTAAATTCCTGTAAGCGGAAAGTAAATGCGCTTTTCTTTCGCAGTACATAAATGAGATAAACAAGCGTAGAGACTGCCTGGGAAATAGCGGTAGCAATTGCCGCACCTGCAACGCCCATATCCAATACATAGATAAACACCGGGTCTAAACCAATGTTCAATACTGCCCCCAAAAGCAGGGCTGTCATGGTTGTCTTAGCCGCACCTTCACTTGCCACGATATTATTCATTGTCACATTGCACACATTAAAAATACAGGAAATGACATAAATCCTGCCATAAGTGAGGGCATATGGCATAATGGTGTCCGTGGCTCCAAGCAACGCTAAGACCGGTCTGAGAAAGACTGCAGCAAAGACAATCAGAACCCCGCCAATCAACACACTGCTATACAATGCTGTGCTCGCCGCC
>CANOBT010000334.1 GCA_947564305.1 uncultured Lachnospiraceae bacterium
AATTATGGCAGTGACGAAGATCCGGATATTCATGAATATGCAGGCACTTTTGCGGTTACAGTGGCAAAATATAATGCTGATTCTGATGCATTTATAAAACTTGGAACAGTCAGCCGTACAGGACATTATTGCTATGCCCCAACACTTGAACGCAGGGAGGAAGGTCTGTTTCTAGTATGGGCAGAGAATGGGAGCGATGATGTTTTTGGCTTGACGGCGGACAACAGCATTAATTATGCTGTATTTTCAGATGGAACATGGAGTAATCCAATGTGCATTGCAGAGAATTTAAATAGCGTTACATCGATAGCGTCTGGCAGGTTGGGAGCAGATGAAACTATTGCATACAGCATAGATATTGACAATGATTTAACTACGGCAGAGCAAAAAATTTGTTTTTTGGATGAATCCGGAATAAGGAACGAATTTATAAAAGACTCCATTGCAAATTTGCAATATATTAATCTGTCTGAATTAGAGCAATCCGTGCTAGCATTTAACCATAATGGAGCTGTGGAATATGTAAAAGCTGCTTCTGATAGTCCTGTAAAACTATTGGAAGAAGAAACTATGGATTCAGGAAGCCGATTTGTAGTTCTAGATGACCGAATATACTATTTAAAAACAACGGATGAAAATTCCAGAAATATATATTGTGCAAGTTATGCCAATGGACAATGGAGAAGTGTTGCCTTAACAGATGAATCTGCTTATGTAGATGCGTTTTCCGCTGCGGGTGATAAGTTAGTTTATCTTTTAACGGATGCAGATTTTCGAGAGGATGAGAGTGGCAATGGCGAAATTATGACATCTTCTAAAATCAAATTTCTGGCATCAACAGAAACACATGACCTGAAAATGGAAAATGTGGATTTTGATGCGTTAAATATAGCTGCTGGAGAAGATTTGAATTTAGAATTAAGCATAACAAATAATGGCACAAAGATTGTGGAGAATCCGATTGTTTCATTTTATTTAAAATCAAAGCCGGATTCCAGTCAGAAGATAACACTTTCCAGTTCAATTCATCCAGGGGAAACCATTCAGGATACTGTAGCTGTTACGGCTCCTACAGATTTTTTGAATGCTGTTTATGCTGTAAAGATCGAAGAAACAGGATATGAAGACGATAGGGAAGCAGATAATGTGGAGGATGTGGATTTATCAAAAACAGAGTTGGAAATAGAAACAGAATATAAAATTATAGAAGATGAAAAATCGCTTGCAGTTTATGTGTCAAATGATAGCAATGTTTCCAGTGAAGCATGTGTAACGGTGACAGGCCTTGAGAATAATACAATCTATAAAGAGGAAAATGTAAGCGTACCAGCGAATGGATGTGTGAATATTTCTGTTCCGTTAGAGGAACTGCAGTTAGACGAGAATGGAGAAACTGTTTTGACAGCAGCGGTAAGCACGGATGCAGAGGAATATTATCTCTGTAACAATACATATGAGCAGAGAATATGGGAAATGGATACATGGAAACCTGTTGTGTCAGATATATCGGAAGAGAAAGATAATAATGAGAATAATGATTTGGGAAAAGGACCGTCAGGAAATAACGGGAATTTGTCAAGCAGTACAGTAAAAAAACCTTCTGTATCTAAAGTAAAATCATTTAAAGTAAAGGCAGGAAAAAAGAAACTGACATTGTCATGGAAAAAAATTTCCGGAGCTGCCGGATACCAAATTCAAATCAGTACCAAGAAAAATTTTAAGGGTGCCAAGATAATTTCTATTTCAAAGGCGAAGAAGAAATATACCAAAAAAGGGCTAAAATCCAAAAAGAAGTATTATATTCGCGTTAGGGCTTATAAAACTTATGGAGATGCGAGTGGAAAGACGCAAAAATCATATGGAAAGTGGGCTAAAATAAGCAAAAAAACGAAATAGAGTTAATCCATGATGTATATCATAAAGGCATATGGGCACAGTTAGTGCGAACCATATGCCTTTTTAAACGTGTTAAAAACAGACATCCCAAATTGAAACGCCTGGATATACAGGGAATTTGTATGTTCGGGGAATGGGAATCGTAAACGGTAGATAGTATATACCTATACAAAACTGGAGCAAACCTGTACAATAGTAACAGATTTGCTCCAGTCTTATTTCATTTCATCTTTACCGGGCTTTCGACAGTTCGCAGGGAGGTTCGGCGACCATGGGAGCAGATCATCCAAAAAGGTGCGGTCAGTATCATCCAGATGTTTCGGTATCTCAGTGAGCAGATACTCAAAGTAATCATACGGTTTCAGATGGTTTGCTTTTGCCGTCTCTGCAATGCTGTAGACAATCGCACTGGACCTGGCACCGGCAACTGTATCAATCATCACCCAGTTCTTTTTCCCGATGCAGAATCCCCGGATTGACTGCTCCGCAGCGTTATTGTCCATTGGGACGCCACCATCATCCAGAAATACTTTCAGATATTTCTCTTGATTGAGCGAATAATTGAAGCCTTCCCATGTCTTGCTTTTCTGCAGCACTTTCGGGAGGTTTTCACGGACCCAGGTGAAATAAGCCTCCACCAGAGGCCTGACGCTTAACTGGCGGCGGTTCTTCCGTTCCTGTACGGGAAGATCCTTCAACTGCTTTTCTTCCCGGTAGATTGCCTGGATCATGGTCAGCGCAAGGTAAGCACGGCTATCTTTCTGTTTTGCCTTTGGCAGCGCCTTTACCGCCTCATCAAAACGCCTTCTCGCATGGGACCAGCATCCGGCAATCTTCAGATCCTCACGTTCATTTTCGACCGTGTGGTAGACCTGGTAGCCATCCGTGACACATATCCCGCTGAAATCCTTCAGGAATTCCCTGGGATGGCTGGCATTACGTGTCCGCTGGTATTCATACAGGACGATCTGGTTATCCGTATACATCTGTCCAGTGCGGTATACCCACATATAGCTTTTGCTCCCGGCAGGGCGGCCATCCTTGTTTACCAGCACAGGCGTTTCGTCTGCCTGCAGCACATCATAACTGTACATCTTTTCGTGTAGGTAATCATAGAGGACAGCAAGATAACGGTCTGCGCACTGGATCGTCCAGTTCGCCATGTTCTGTCTGGAAATATGGAGGCCGTAACGAGAAAACTCCTGCTCCTGACGGTACAGGGGCACCGCATTGACGTATTTGGCATTCATCACAGCCGCTTCCAGCGAAGGAGATACGAGGCTGCCCCTTAACAGGCTTCCCGGGTGCGGCGCTCTGACGATCGCATCTGTCTTCTTTCCGGCATACACTTTCACATGGTGTTCCTCCACTTCAACTTTTGCCGGGGTAAAACCATACCGGCGGTACACTTCATCGGGCAGTTGTTTATAGCCCTCCTCCCCGAATCGGTCTGTCAGCTCCTCCTGTGTCAGGCAATGTTCAACCACAACGACTGGCAGGCCTTCCAGATCTTCCTCCCGTTTCCCCTGTTTCTTTTTCGGTTTCCGGCGGAGGCTGACCGCTTCCTCTTCTTCAGCTTCTTCTGCAGCAACCGCCTCTGACTCGTTAAAGAATACAAGCTTCCCGTCCACTTCCATAAAAGAAATCTGGTCTTCGGTTTCATGTTTCTCTGATGACCTGCCGAAACGATGCCTTTTTAAATCTGCCACCTGCTCCAATACCAGCTGGAGCGTATGGCCAATATTTTCCAATTGCTCCTGCTGTGACAGGAACAGCTGGATGATCGTTTCCTTATCAAGGATGTTCAGTTTTTCCTCTGTATATTTCAAAGCCATGCCGCCGCCCCCTGATCTTTACGTGGTTTTATTATACCAGAAATCAAGGCTCTTTGCGACCCGTCCATCATGCGGCATCCGTTATAATGCCTATGCCCTGACAGCTGGCATGGCTTCTGTACGCTGATCTGTCTGCGGCATCTTCCCTAAAAGGCCAGATATATCCGTTTATCCGTTAGGGTCGTACC
>CANOBT010000335.1 GCA_947564305.1 uncultured Lachnospiraceae bacterium
TTCTTACGCAAAAAATTTTGCCATTTTGCGCAAGATTTCATTGTTAAGTGCCTAATCTGTTTAGCATTTCATACATCCGGCCGCTGCCAAACATATAATTTTGCAAAACAAGCGGCTTCCCCACCTGCCTGCTTTCCCGGTGTAGCTTCATATAGGTATCTTTTGCCTGATAAAAGCTGTCATCCAATTCCTCCAGTTCTTTTGCCGGCATTTCAGAAATATTCCCCTGAATGACCTGTCCCTGGGCCGCTATTCTGGCACAGGACTTCTGCCACTCCACTTCCTGCTCATACTGTATATCCAGCCATTCAATTTCTTCTTCCTTTGTCAATGACGTCCCATCTGCCTTATAATACTCTTCACTTTCATGGCGCTGTTCGATTTCAGCATAGAGCCTTGCATAACTCAGGCCACAGGCATTCACTACATCCAAATAACCATACTGCCCTTTTTCTTCCCTGACTTCCTTTAATATTCCAGCTCTCATATCGCTGAGTGATGCCACAGACTGCACCACCGTATGCTTAATTCTATCCATTAAGATTTCCCTGTTTTTTGATAATTGGGAAACTTCTAATGAATCTCTGTCAAATACTTTCCGCCCTTCCTTTTGACTTCCATGAGATTTCAAATACTCTCTATTAAGTTTAAGATCATCCTGTAAATGAGCATGATAATCGGAAATACTAATTGCCATACTTTTTTCTCCTCCCATTTCCTACTCTGCGAAAACGCCGGGGATTCTTTCCCTGTCCGCCCTCTGTAGCTTATCGGTGATGTGCCGTCCTATAATTTCTCCAGCTTCTCCAAAAACGCCCTGTAAAATTCTCCTTCTTTGATGCGGGCCTGCTGAACCTCTATGCTCCTGGGCGTATATACCCTTGGATGCTCCAAATCGTACAGCGCCTCTTTCGTTGCCTGGATCGCAGATTCCACCGTGCTTCCAAGGATGTCAAAATTCTCCGTTTCACCCTTAAGCTGTTTATTAAGCCGCTGCACCATCATCTGCGATATGTGGCTCATCATTCCGTTGCCCCGGATTCCCATGCCATTCGCATTTACTTCTTTCGCCGCCTCCATCCACGCATCCTTCACTTCCTGCGGAGCGTTCGGGCCAACCATCTCAAAGGCTTTCTCATCCTGGTCGGCTGCCTTTCCCTGCGCCGCCTTTTCTTCCACCGTTTCCATGAATCCCACAGCCCCGGATTCCGCGCTTCTTCCTGCCTTTCTTGCCGTGTATCCTGTCAGCGGATATCCTGCTGTCCCTATTCCATTAACATTCATTTCCTTTCATCCTCCATTATCTTTAATATTGCGGCTCCTCTGTCAGTCAGAGCCGCACCCGCTCCCTCGCAATAAGTCCGAGCGGTTCATTGCCTTATAAATCCACTCCACCTAACTTCTCCGGCCTTCACCTCCTTCCAAATAATCCCCGGCAGGGGCGCATGGTTTTTGCGCCTCTGCGGAATAGGGTGTAAAGATTATATCTTCATGTCCACGGATGACAGTGTTCTCCCGGATTTCCTCAGATTCGCTTCCACAGATTCCCTTGTGATGCCGTCCAAAGCCCCGGATGGAACTGGCTTTCCAATTTCCCACTTAGGGTCGGCTTTCCTTGCAGCATCCAAGAACGCCTGCCGATATGCCCTTTCATACTGCTCCATCGTATACCCCGCCGCCAGCCTGTCATCCTTCTTCGTCTTTCTATACAGATTGTCGTACACATCCCTGCGCCTTGTCGTATCGCCATTCAGCGTGCCATTTTCGCGTAGGAATTCTTTCTTTGTCTGCTCAAACATCTCATCCTTGCTGCTCTCCGGGAGGGAAACGATACGCTTCTGACGGCCTGCATTTTCATCCGTCAGCACAAGGCCGGCAAGCCCGTTTCTTGGATTGATAAAATCCCCGTCTTTATCGTAGCATTTCATTGAATTTTTAATGCTTTGTATATTTGTGTACATCGCACCGTTCCCATTCTGCATCATTTCTTTTATTGCAGCCCTATATTGGGCGCTGTTCGTGTCAATCCCCGTTGCTCTTAATTGCGCCTGCACCGAACCGCTGTTTAACTGAGACAGTTGGAAACTGCCAATCGCACTCTTCTTTGATGTCCCGAACATACTTTGAATCAAAAAACTGTAATCTGTAATCTTTGACATAGCATCATCCTCCTTGATAAGATATTTCTGAAATTTCCCGCCTCATAAAATCCATCGGCGGATTCACCCGCATTTCAAACCACGATTGCATCAAGTGACTATAAATTGCACCAAATGACCATAAAGTTTATAACATCACCACCGCCTGGAACTTTTCCGCATCGCAGGAAACGGCAAAATCGCCGCCGTATTTATTTAATGACTTGGATAAATAATTTCGGTTGATGCAAATGTATCGTCAGTTGAAACATTGATATACCCACTACTGTCTATAGTATATTCATTGCCATAAACGGAAACCGTATCACCCTCTTTAAAGCCTGCCTCTATCCAGTTGGTATTGTTCAACTGTTCAATTTTCTTGTCAACATCTATTACTTTCCCGGTCTCCTGTAATATATAGCTATGCTTTCCGGCACTTGCATCTATTGAAAAGAAACCTGTCGTAAAACCGACACTTTTGCATACCGACAACACATCTTCTCTGTTAAACCCGTATAGATTCTTCCCCTGTGCAAGTGCAGACAGAATGTTACTGGCTGTCCGCATCTCCCACTTAAAATTAGTCCCCTTTTGATTTGTATTCTCTGCCAGCAATGACTCCGAAGCAGCCCATCCAATTTTTCCATTATTGACCGTCCATGTGTATCTGCTGCCGCTGGATGTTGTCCATGAATAATAGCTTTTATTATTCAGAACCAAAGAATTGTTTACAGCACAAATGCCTGACAGAGAGCCCGTGTTAATCTTCGGCACTGCATAATTTGGCACTATCTGTCTGCTTCCGTTATAATCAAGGGAAATCACACCATACTCCTTGAAATCCGGATTATATCCGCAGGAAACGTTCTCCCCAAAATTGATTGCATCCAGAATAGCGCCTGAATTATCATAGTTTGCAAAATAAAAGGATAATTCACTTGCAGATACATTCGTGCTTTTGTCTATCAATGCAGCTATGGATTTTTTCGAAAAACTCCTTGCACTGTCAGAAATGCTCAGGCTATCCCGTCTGTTGCTGCCTGTTTCTGATAATAGATTAATTGCCTGTTGCTGCCTCGTTATCTTGGAATGGAGTAGTGATCGGCTGACTCCATTTATGCCTGTCAAATCTGTTTTTACCATTTCCATCCTCCCTGCTTCCCCACGATTAGTTCAGACAATTTGCAGAGGTACACTTTATATACCTCTGCAAATACATAGTTATGCTTTTGCCTCAAAACTTGCCACTGGAGCTGCGGTTGTGCTGGAAACAGTTTTTATACCTGCGCCTGTAATATTTACGGTATATTCCCCTGTTTCGAGCCTTTCCTCTGCGGCTGCTTTCTTTTCTGCCTGCCTTTCAGCTACCCTCTTTTCCTCTGCCCTTTTCTCTGCCCGCTTCTTAACCGCTTTTTCTTCTAATGCTTTTCTTTCCTCACGCTTTTTCTCCAATCTTTCTTTTTGTTTCTTTTCTGTATTCATTACAGATGAATTTTGTTTTGTACCACTGGTTCTTGTCATACCACCACAAGTAACGGAAACATTCCCATCGGCATCCATTACAGCCGTAACGCCATGTATTACTGCATTATCCGCTTTAGCTTGTGCAAACATATTATTCTGTCCCTGAACCACACCGGTCAAATTGAATTCCACCTTTTTTGCAAATTCCGGATCATTGGCCATTTTTTCTAAGCATTGACCGGAAAGATTTATTACGGCCTTATTCTCATTTCCACTCATAAGACCACTACTTGTATTAA
>CANOBT010000336.1 GCA_947564305.1 uncultured Lachnospiraceae bacterium
GACATAGCTTGCCCCCCCTATCCTAACTTCCGTTGTTTCAAATTCTATGGACAGCAATTCAAATTCCTGAGGATATACTGCATTTAATCTATCCAGTGCTGCGCGTTGCGCATGGATATTATATTTATTATAAAAGAAGTATCTTAACAAACATATATACATTGCCCCACAACTTACCGCTAATCCAATTAAAGTAAATGTTATAGTCAATAAATGCTTTGTTTTCCTACTTTTCAATATTATTTCTCCTCATTGCGTTTCTGTGGATAAAACCATTTCCAACCTCTGTCAAACAAACCAAAGTCACCAAATGGGTTTATTACATCTAAATCACCAAAAAAATATACTAAACAAGGATAATTTAAGCAACCAAATTCTGAATATCCTCTTTGTGCCCTGTCTTTTTTTTAACTTTTGTTTTTTCTGCCATATTTTTGTGTTCCAAGCTATCATTTCATACTGCATTGGTGCCCAGTCCTTCGGTTTTCCAATCCAAAACTGTTTATAATGATATCCCCAAACAGCTGCAACGTTGATCATTGAATAAAGAGTTCTCCCAGAAGGAAGTAGCTTTCTTGGCCGTTCTCCGACAGGCTGGTTACGTTTCCGTCCCACAGGTAGCTCTGGCTGTTTCCGTCTTCTTCTTTTTGCAAGGGGTTGTGGTAGCCTCGGGTCAGGTCTATGGTGTATTGGATTTTTTCTCCGGGTGGATGTCCTAGCTCTCCAGAAGACTTAAGGGATCTGTAATGGTTATCCTGTAAGCAATCCTAGTTCTGGCCGATGGTTTATGGGGTGCCAGTTATCTTGCTTGCTCTATGTTCCAAGCCGCTGTAGGTGTAGATAGAATACATTAATTCTGTATTTCCTGCAAAATGTATGCGTATACAGTTTCCTTTTTAATTTCCTTATTCTGTTTCTGAAGATTTCTTGTTACAGAAGACCAGAAATACGAAAACAACTTTTCCCCGTGTTCATCATTTACTCGACAATACAGACAACTATTATCACTAAACTCTGTTTCCGCGAAATATATTTCCGTTAACATTTCTGCTATTTCCTCTGTATTATCTTTTGTGCAAATAAATATATAGTCTTCTCCATCCGGAAATCTGCTTACCTTATCCTGTCTGTATTTGTACAGATCATAATTATCGCCTAATTTCTCTTCAATACAAAGCTGTCCATAGGTATCATCAATATAAGAGTAGTAATCCGGAGCATAAAACATTCCCTCACCCCTTTCACGTCCCCCATATAGCCACACAAATGTATAAAATTGCCGCCCCTCACTATCTTGAAATGTAAACGTCCACTTATAAATGTACTCCACTCCGGCTCTAATTTCTTTTGTCTCAAATTCTGTGAACAATAATTCAAATTTTTGAGAGTACCTTGCGCTCATACTATCAAAAGCCGCTCTTCTCGCATATACATTGTATTTATTGAAGAAGAAATATTTTAACAGACATATATACATTGCCCCACAACTAACCGCTAATCCAATTAAAATAAATGTTACAGTCAATAAATGCTTTCTTTTCCTGCTTTTCAATATTATTTCTCCTCACTACGTTTCTGTGGATAAAACCATTTCCAGCCCCTGTCAAACAAGCCGAAATCACCAAATGGATTAGCCACGTCTAAATCACCAGCCAAGGATACCAGGCAAGGATAATTTAAGCAACCATATTCCGAATATCCTCTTTGTGCCCTGTCTTTTTTGAGCATTAGTTTCTTCAGATATAATTTGGGATTAAAACGCGCATAATTCAATTGCAGTGCTATGTCAGTTGATCCTATATGAAATACCCATGGAGCAGCAATGTTGATTACTGAATAAAGCGTTCTCCCATTTACAATTCCATATGACCTTCCACCTGTCTTATTTGTCCATTCCTGCGCAAAGTTCATTCCGTTGCGATCCTTGTTCCCGCGTTGCAGGAAAAAAAGAGCGTAAGAGTATTACTAAATGATTCCGAGTTTAGCTTTTCTATGTCGCTCTGTGTAAAATTTATATCTGTTTCTGTTATTCCTTCTTTGCCTAAATTTTTAATACCATACGCAAAAGCCAACTGATTTTCATCTATACTGGAAAATCTTTGACTTTGTCCATGCGAAAAAGTTGTCTTTCACTCCTTTTCATATGCTCCATTCTGAATTATCTAATCGTCACAATCTTTTTCCACCGCATTTTAATTTATCTATAAATATTTTAAAAAACATGTCCACTATCTTTTCATTATATATCTAAACGAATGATTCGTCATTTTAACCTTATAAATGCTCCGCGACCTGTGCGTTATTACATCATATATCATCATCTGCGTTGTTGTTTCTTGAAAAAGCCCCGGAAAAGACTTAACATAAAAAAATTCGTTCCCTTTATCACACCATCTGGAATTTGTCCACGATAACTGTCCAAAATAAGTGTTCCATCCTCCCTCAGTCATGCGTATTGTCTTTTGCATCAATATGCTATAAAAATATATTTTTAATCTATGCATCTTTTGTATAAGCCACCAAGCCTGTCTCAGGCATTACTACTGCATCCTTGGATAAATGCTCCATTATTTTGGTTCTTTCTTTATGTACTTAAATCGTACTGGTACAAAATTCCTTTATGAGTTATATACCACAATTTTTCATCATAAATTGTCAGATATTTTGACACTACATCTTTGCTTTCAACTGTCTCAAATTGATCCGTTCTCAAATCATACAAAAGCCATTCTTCGTTTCCTATATCATCCTCAAAGCCGACAAATATTTTATTTCCCCCGTCATATATCAATATATTGCCCCATCCGGCCCTATTGCCCGTTAATGTATCTATTTTTCTTGCCGCATCCAGCATTTCAACTGTCCCGGTAAGCAGATCATACCGGACTATCTCAGGAGCCTCTCCATATACCATACCTGTAATACATGTCTTGTTGCTGTTTATCATGCAATCCTGAAGTTCCCCCTTCACCTTGCCTACCTCGGTCACGGTTTTATTTGTTGCATTATATCGGTAGATGATTGTATCTTCTTTTTCATACTCACTCTCGTATTCCAAGAAAAATATATTTTCCTGCGGTTCAGTGATTTTGCATATGAACAGCACTCCCCCAAAAATGATTACTGCTACCACGCATATGCACACCCAAAGTTTAAGCTTTGTTTATTTACTCACCTACATTACACCGTCCTATAAAGATGGCATATCCACAAATGGGGGTTCCTTTCGTTCAGCGGTCATTGACATTTTTTCTATCCAACCTGAAACTTTATTCATCCAGACATCGCTTGCGCTGGCATATCTTTCCGGTTTTCCAACCAGCAAAAGACATAAGCTACTCTGTCTCAAATTCTCCTTTATTTTATATGGCGCATTCGGCATAGTTTGGTCCATATAATCTTTTATCAGCGTGTTTATCAGGATTCCGATTATTGAACCGATCTCAAATCTTTTGAGCGAACTGTATATTTGCGCAAGCGCTGCTTTTTCATTGATATTTTTCCCCTCTCCAGAACCTGCGGCGAAATCTTTACCCCCCATTTTTAGAATGTCCTGCGCAACCATTCCGGAATTTCGGGCATATAGGTTGTAAATCCCTTCTCTGTTCTCATCCCTGTGATATTCCATATAGCTCATTACCTTTTCCCCTGTAAGGCAATCTGTATATATACCTTGAATACAACGTCCTTTTCACCATCCATAAAAAGTCCATCCATACCATCAGTCAACACCTGTCCAGCCACAAGCATTAAACTTACAGAGACATCCGTAGTAAAGCTTTTATTGATTTTGGACGAAATTACTTTACCTCCCTATTTAGTCAAGTCTTTTTTCCTTATTTTTCAAGGAATTATTAGTTA
>CANOBT010000337.1 GCA_947564305.1 uncultured Lachnospiraceae bacterium
CGTATCTGGCGGCTTTTGATTCTGCGAAATATAAAAGAGTGCTTTTTGTGGCTCACAGGGAAGAAATTCTGAAACAGGCCGCAGTCTCTTTCCGAAATGTGCGTCATTCGGATGATTATGGTTTCTTCTATGGAAAACAAAAAGATACGGATAAGTCTGTGATTTTTGCCTCGGTTGCCACATTAGGAAGAGAGGAATATCTGACCGCAGATTATTTTCCTGCGGATTATTTTAATTATCTTGTTATTGATGAATTTCACCATGCAGTCAATACGCAGTATAGACGGATTGTAAATTATTTTACTCCTCAATTTATGCTTGGCCTTACTGCTACGCCGGAGCGGATGGACGGGAAGAGCATTTATGAAATCTGTGATTATAATGTGCCGTATGAAATATCTCTGAAAGAAGCAATTAACAAAGGAATGCTGGTTCCTTTTCATTATTATGGAATCTATGATGAGACGGATTACTCAGGGCTGCGCCTGGTGAAAGGACGCTATGATGAGAGAGAGCTGACAGATATCTATAAGGGAAATAGACGGCGGTATGATTTGATTTATAAATATTATATGAAATACCGTTCCTGCCGGGCGTTGGGGTTCTGCTGTTCCAGACAGCACGCAGAAGAAATGGCAAAGGAATTCTGTAAGAGAGGGATCGCATCGGTGGCCGTGTATAGCGAGGCGGAAGGGGAATTTTCAGAGCAGCGTGACAAGGCAGTCGAGCAGTTGATAAAGCAGGAGATCAGGGTTATTTTTTCTGTGGATATGTTTAACGAAGGATTGGATATTGCATCGCTTGATATGGTTATGTTTCTTAGGCCAACGGAATCACCGATTGTATTTCTGCAGCAGTTGGGACGTGGATTGCGTACATATAGGGGTAAAGAGTACTTGAATGTTCTTGATTTTATCGGGAATTATGAAAAGGCCGGGAAGGCGCCTCTTCTGTTAGGAGGAGGGACATCCTTTGATGTGGGAAAGGTTTATGATTATAACGATATAGAGTACCCGGATGATTGTCTGGTGGATTTTGATATGAGGCTGATAGATTTGTTTCGGGAACTGGACCGGAAGTCATTGTCCATAAAGGAGAGGGTGCGGCAGGAATTTGACAGGGTAAAGGAACTCCTGGATGGGAGGGTGCCTTCCAGAATGGAACTATTTACTCATATGGATGATGATATTTATCAGTATTGTATGAAGCATGCAAAGGAAAACCCCTTTCGGAGATATCTGGATTTCCTATATGATTTGCAGGAGCTTTCCCAGGAGGAAGAGCGTCTGTATGCCGGGATTGGGCGGGAATTTCTCTCTGTCATAGAGACAACAGATATGCAGAAGGTGTATAAAATGCCGATTCTATACAGCTTTTATAATCATGGGGATATACGGTTGGAAGTGAAGGATGAAGATGTGCTGGAAAGTTGGAAGAGGTTCTTTGATACAGGAACAAACTGGAAGGACTTTGCGGCGGACATCACCATCGAAGATTATAAGAAAATGACGGACAAACAGCATCTCAGTAAGGCAAAATCTATGCCGATACGGTTTCTGAAATCCTCCGGGAAGGGATTTTTTATTGATAAAGAGGGGTATGCGATTGCTGTCCGGGAGGATTTGAAGGAGTGTGTTGGAAATACGGCGTTTCAATTTCATATGAAAGATATTCTGGAGTATAGGACGATGGAATATTATCGAAGGAGATATGTGCAAATGTAACACCGAAGGTACACAATTTCTGATTTTGAACAATTATCAGAATGTCAGCCGCATCTGATTCCACGATACATTTCCATGTGTCGATGTGGCTGAAACGCCTTCGTTTTGAAACCCGAACTTTGAATAGAACGGAATTAAGTTGTCTTTGCAGGTAAGAACGACGCCTTTTCTCCCATGGGCTTTTGCATTGTCAATCGCACACCGGATCAATTGACCGGCATAGCCCCGGTTGCGATAAGAAGGAAGCGTATTCACGCCAAATATCATTTGCCAGGAACCGCGTTCATCGTGCATACTGGCTTTTTCATACATTTCATCAGTCAAATCCGGCTCGTCGGTGACAAATCCGTCAACAAAGGAGATTAACTTATCACCGTCGAACATCAGCCAAAAGTGATTCCCATAGTATTGGATTCGTTCGGAAAATTCCTCTCTTGTAGCTGCTTCGGAGGCAGGAAAACAAGCAGCCTCCACAGCGGTTATTTCTTGTAAGTCATTGATAGTCGCAGTTCTTATTATCATATCCTTGTACTCCTTTTTGGGATTCGTTACATTATCAGACAAAGTCCGTCCACTAAGATAAACTCATTCGGGCATCCCTTAATGGGCTTGTATCTTTAAATCAATATTTTCACAATCATATCCAACGAGCTTTAAGCGATTCTGCCCACTCGTTAAGGATAGTGTCTTTGTTACAAATCCATCTGTAGATGTGTCAGGCGTACACTCAATTACGGTTGTAACATTGTCATCTTTATCAATATGTACGATTTTACCCCGTCCATTGGAAAGGCTAAAAGAAATGTCTATCTCTACATCCTGATTTTCTTCCAATGTCTCTTCCCAAAGTGTTTCACGTCCATTAAATTTACCGACTGTAAGAGAATATTGCCGGTTCGTGGAATTACCGACAGAAACTTCTTTCGCATAGCGGTCTGATGTTTGGGAAATCTTTTCGTCAGAATTATACTCTCGTTTGGCAAATGCATTGCTGCATGCAGTTATAAGCAGACAAAGCAGGATCATCGATAACATTCTTACCATCTTCATATTTAACATCCCCTCTGAATATTTTTATCATTATACAGCAAGCCTTCCCTGTTTTCAAGAATTTTGCAACAACTCCTTTTGCAACTATTTTTGTTGTATTTGGAGCGTATTTTGATTATAATAAAAAACATCAGGATTGGATGGAAAAGATAATGGAGGAGCGGACAGACAGCAGGAGGTATGATATGTTTACAGTATTATTTACAATTTTGACATTCATAGTATTTGGAAAATTGCTTATATTTGCCATCAAGGCTTCATGGGGGCTTGCCAGAATTTTAGTTACGGTTTTATTTTTACCCTTTGTCATGATTGGGCTTGTAGTGGCAGGGTTTGTATATCTTGCAGTCCCCCTTTTGGTGGTTGCAGGCGTGATTTCACTGCTCAAATCCCATAATTAAAAATCTTGGATGCGCCAGAGAGAAGACTTCTGTCCTGAAGGCAGATTACAAAGAGATTAGAGGACGGGCATCCAAGGAGAGAGAAAGGAGTTCCCATGGTATATTTAAGCACATTTGCCGTATCAGAAAAGAAAATGAAAAGTCCTCATATATACCCTTACAGTGTTTTCCGGCGGAAGGAAATATACCCGCTGGTATTTTCGCCAGTCACGATTATCTATGGCAATAATGGGTCTGGCAAATCCACTTTGCTTAACATTATTGCACAGAAAGTTGGGGCAAGAGGCTGTGAGTCCTATGCTTACGGGCAAGGTTATATTGATAAATTTGTCCGTGAGTGCCGATTTGGCGTGGGCGAGGATGAGTCGGGAAAACGGGTGGATATTCCCAAAGACAGCCTGTATATAAAGAGTGAAGATATTCTGTTTGAGATTAAGAAGATACAGCAGGAGGAGGCGCTGGAAAGAGGCTATGTCTTTGACCTTATGAAGCAAAAAGGGGTTGACAGGGCGTCGGCGGAGAAGTCATTTAACAGCCGTGAGAACTATTTTTTTACACGGAGGCAAATCATGCAGTTTGCCCAAGAGAAATACTCGAATGGGGAAACTACGATGCAGCTTCTTCTGGACGCATTTGTACCGGATAATCTGTATCTGCTGGATGA
>CANOBT010000338.1 GCA_947564305.1 uncultured Lachnospiraceae bacterium
GCATATACAGCCCGAATTCCCTGCTGCGGATTTTCAGCGATTGCCGCATCATATATTGGATCAGCCACGCCGTAATCATAACAATCAGTACAGATGCTATTCCTAAAAACACCGCCAGAACCGATGCCGTTTCGCAGGCTCTCCTGACATCTTCTGAAAAAAACAGAGAATTAAACGCAAACATTAGCGCTGCAATCAATATCATTGTAAAAAAATATACTGGCTCTCTTATAATCGCAGTCTTTACATTTCTCCTGGCCAACTGATTTTTGCTTAACATTTTTATCCTTCCTTTATCTCTCTTCCTGATGCAGTCAGTATAACACTTCCCCCTACAGATTACCTATTGATTTTCATTACCTGAATCTTACAATTTTGTCATATATCCGGAAATATGCTGTTCTTCATTTGAAAAGGCAAACTCCCCACATCCATTTGTGATGAATTTGCCTTTTAGAATCAGACGTTTTGTTTTGCCGGAAGCGATAGATAAACAGAAGTATATTCTTTGAACAAAGATTCTGCCCATACTTCCATATCCAGCTTTTGACATAATTTTTTTACCAGATATAAGCCTATTCCCGTAGAACGCTCGTTTTCCCTTCCATTGCTCCCGGTAAACCCCTTCTCAAAAATCCTCGGTAATTCCTCTTCCTTTATCCCTGTCCCATTATCCCATATTTTCAGTATAACTTTTTTGTTCTTTTTTTCAGATGACAGGATAATCTTTGCATCCTCCTTGCGCCGGTATTTTACGGAGTTTAAAAGAATCTGGCTTATAAGAAAGATAAGCCACTTTTCGTCCCCATAAATATAAATATCATCCTCACATTCAAATTCTATTCCGACACAGCTATTCATAATTATAGTACGGTTTCTGTTAATTGCCCTAACTAAGATACGGTGTAAATTCAGCTTCTGAATCAAATAATCTTTATATACCTGTTCTGAACGAGCATAATATAGCGCACGTTCTACGTCATTTTCAATTTTTCCCAATTCTATGTTCAACCCCTTTTTCAAGACGGGATTATTTCCAGCCCTGTTTTCTATCATAAGCTGCATTGAGGTAATCGGCGCTTTTACTTCATGTATCCATTCTTCAATATATTCTTCATATTCTCTTTCTTCATCCTCTATCTTATGAATCTGCTCTATGGCTGAACTTCCCACCAACCTTAATAATTCCTGATATAATTTGTCCTCGGCACGATAAGAAACAGGCAGAAGCTCTGAGACCAGCCAAGGATGCTCCATGCTTTCTACCCGCTCCCGGATTGCCCTGAAATATTCTTTTCTTCTGTACCACTCTGCCAGATTCTTTATGAATAGTATGCTGATAATTGTTAAATCAATCAAAAATATAGAAGCAAAAGTATTGCCCATGATATATAAATATTCAGACAAAATAAATAAAACTACCAGTGTCCCCAATATTCTTGTTATTCTGTCCTTACAGTAATCTTTCAGTTTCATGCCGTCCCCTCTCTCGCCTTTAACTGATAGCCCATTCCTCTTTTTGTCTGTATCAGATCCTGTACTCCGATACCCTCTAACTTCTGGCGAATTCTTCTGATGTTGACACTCAATGTATTATCATCCACAAAGCTTTCATTATCCCACAAATTATTCATTAAATCCTCTCTTGATATAATTTCATCTTTATGGATGAAAAAATAGGATAGTATATGCATTTCATTTTTTGAAAGTTCAGCTTCTTCTTTTCCATACCGCACTGTGCCATTCATCAAATTCAGCTCTATTTCTCCAAAGACAAGAACTTTATTCTGTGATTTTCCAGAAACTCTCCGCAATATTGCGGCTATATGTGCCAGCAATAACGCCGGACGGTAGGGTTTCTCTATAAAATCGTCGCCGCCCGTCATCATACATTCTAATTCTGCGGAAGATGAACTTTGTGAAGTTATAAAAATAATAGGGACATCCGATATCATCCGTATTTTAGAACACAAGGTAATTCCATCGACTCCCGGCAGCGCTACATCAAGAAGGAGCAAATCCGGCTGTACTTTCTGCACATATTGTGGAATGTTAGTAAAATCTTCCACAACATCCGCACGGTATCCGGCATTTTCCAGCAACAGCTTAAGTTCTTTTTGAACAGATAAATCATCGTCTATGATTACAATATTATACATGAAGAACCTCTCCTGACTTTTCATCTCTGCTTATCAATTTTTCATTCTTGCGTCTTATTATAGCAAACTGAATTTTTTATGCAATACTTTCCAAACATGATAAAAGAGCAATCCATTCATCTATGGTTGCTCTTTTCAGCGTATTTCTCTCTGGATTTGTTTATGTACCTTTAATTCTGGCGCTATATCATATGCAGCAAGGGTTTCCCGGTCAAACAGGACAAATCTCACAATATCAATTTGATCCATATGTTCTTCACAGAACTTCCGAACTGTTCGGACAGCCGCAAGCGCGGCCCTGTCTACCGGATAACGGTACACCCCTGTTGAGGGAATGGAATGCGATTGTCCGAATCCCATGAGCAACTGCTGTCTGTAGGGAATTCCAGTACGCATTTTCAAGAAGCTGTTCTTCCCCGTCCTGCCCGCCGTGCCAGACAGGGCCTACCGTATGGATCACATATCTGCATGGCAGGCGGTAAGCTCCGGTAATCTTTGCCTCCCCTGTTTTACAGCCATGCAGCGTTCGGCATTCAGCCAAAAGCTCACGTCCGGCCGCACGGTGGATTGCGCCGTCCACACCCCCGCCTCCAAGCAGGCTGTTGTTCGCCGCATTTACGATTGCTTCCAGATCATCCACTTTTGTAATATCTCCCTGAACTGTCTGTATCCTGTATCCCATAGAATTCCTCCTGATATAATAAGGTCGTATCCCCTATTTCTGATAACTGCAACCGGTTCTGTCCGGCCCTTCACCGCCCTTGATATATCTCGCGCTGAACTCCATATTAATCTGGCGCAGTTCCTTCTTACCCTCAATATAATCCTGATACATTTCAGCCAGGCCAGCCATACAGCCGTCACAGGCTGCCGTAATGTTTCCAAGAGAATCCGCAACAATTTTCTCGCGCTCCTCTTTTGTTGTCTCCGAAATCAAATATCCCATTTCCTGATTTACCTCCCGGTTATCCTAATCATTGGCAGATGATGCCTCTTTATTCGCCCTGGGCTTTGGCTATATCACCCTTCCGGAAAGATGGTCTATTTCATGCTGCACGATCTGAGCAGGCCAGTCCTTTAACTTCATCTTCTGCTTTTTCCAATTGAAATCGAAATACTCCACTTCGATTTCCTGATAGCGCTTTGTTTTCCGGACCCCGTCAAGGGACAGGCAGCCTTCTTCCGTTTCATAAAGCCCTCTTTTCCAAACCAGCACCGGATTAAACATCACAATGTCGATGACTCCCATGTTCACAATAATGATATTCTTCTTCACGCCGATCATATTGGCGGCCATGCCGACACAGCGGTCCCGGTTGGCATTTAAGGTATCCTTAAGGTCCCTTCCCACCTGCAGGTCATCCATGGTTGACGGTTCTGATTTCTGCCCCAGGAAAAATACATCCCTTACAATCTGTTTCACCATGATTCTTTATCCTCTCCGTTCTCTTTTGCATACCTCTTCAAACAGGCGATCTCAGCCCAGCATTTTTATCTCTACCCTGACTGGCGGTTTTACGTTTGCCGCAAACTCATCCGCATCCTCTTTCTTCCCTACAATGCTTCCATAATGTATCGGGATGGCCACGGACGGTTTGATCGTATTGATAAGCTCTGCCGCCTTTTTCGCATTCATGG
>CANOBT010000339.1 GCA_947564305.1 uncultured Lachnospiraceae bacterium
TGAAATTGTTGGCTGGAGGTATATTGATATATCTTTGTAATGCCGCAGTAATCCCCGCAATACAGGACATACCTAATATAATTCATAAGAATATTTATACGATAGAAGGAGTTTCTCGAAGTTATTGTCCACATTCAAAACTGAACAGTATGTCGGCATATATTTTTAATGAAGAGACACGGGAGGAAGTATATGTAACTTTTACGTATAAAGGAACTGTAGAAATAGGAGACAGGTTGACTGTTCAATACTTGCCAAATCTGAAGTTAGGAGTTTTGATAGAAAGGAATGGAGAAATTACAGGTAAGAGAATTGAATAAACATAAAAACCAGGTAGGAATATTGTCTGTTAGAAGATTACATGGTGGTGCCTTAGAACTGTAGAGGAATTTTCTTAATATTTGATGATGCTTCTACAAGAATTAATGAACAGGTATGTAGGAATATTTATAGCAGAATCAATTGAGGAGACGTCATTTTCTGTAGATGCCATCACATGAGCCGATCCTGTGCGGGAAGCGGCAGACACTGTACGGATATGATGAATTCGGAAACGACCGGTACGGAAATCAGGGAGAGCTGCAGCCGTTTGGATATACCGGATATCAGAGAGACAAAACCGCAGGCTCGTATTTTGCGCAGGCGAGGGAGTATCTGCCAGGAACAGGCAGATTTGCCGGTGAAGATATCAATAAAGGAAATATAATGGCGCCGGACAGTCTGAATTATTACAGTTACTGTCTGGGTAATCCGCTCACACTGGTAGACAAAAACGGAAGATCCCCTGTACCGAGCCCCGCAGATGCACAGCAGATGATGTGGGATTACTGTGTCGATCAGTATCTCGATGCTCTGGATGCGATAAAAGATGAGTGGGACAGCAGAGTGGATGCTGTTGTGGAATGGGGAAAAGCACATGAAGATGAGATAAAAATCGGAGTAACAGATGCGGCGATATTAGGCTCTGCTCTGCTTGCAGGAACCGGAATCGGGATTCCGGCCGGGGCTGCCGTAATGGCCATAGGAAGTACCGGGGCGATTATGGGAGAACAGTATTATGAAGAGAATGGCATGAACGGTGCAGATGGCTTTATGCGGGGTGGCATGAATGCTACGGTGATCGCTATGGGAATGGTCACCAATCCGACGGCGGCCTCCCTGGGAATTCTCTGCCAGCTTTCTATGGATATGGGACAGGAAAGCTTTTCTTCGCCGGAATCCTATACGGGCTCAGTTATAGGGGCCATATTTGGTGTGACTCATGGTCCTGCTATGGGTGCTGGGATGGCTACAGCAGTTGGGAAAGCTTTGGAAAAGTTGACAACAGGTCTGGATGAAGACTGGCTGTCAATTGCCATTGATGTAATTATAACAGCGGGCTTGGGAACATCTGCAAATTATATGATTCAGAAAGTTTTGCCATGGGATTTGGCATTTTATTTTAGAATGGCACTGTCAAAAGATACGCTTGGCTGGATAGAAAACATTGTGGCAGGTATTGAAAATGCAGCTTATGGAGAAATTTTGAATTGTATGAATACTGATTAATATGATTGTATAATTAAGATTATTTTAAACAGGCAGGTGATATGAACATCTAAAATATAAACTGAATCAAAAGATTATCTTTTTAGGAAGGAGACCAGCTATGAAAAGTCAAGCCATTATTGAAAAATAATTAGATTTTTTTCACACCTTAAAAAAGGGTAACTTTAATAAAACTCCCCGTCAGGGAATTTTGCAAAACAAATGTTCGAGAAATTTAATCTAAGTTAAAAACCAAATCATCCGTCAGCATTTTGTAAATAATGCGAACGAGCTTGCCGGCGCAATGCCCAGGGGCTGCGTAGTGGTTCAGTCCAGAGGCCCTTTTGGAATCATAGTAGTCTTTGAAGGTTTTGTTGTTTCTGACTACGTTATGCGCTGCATAGACCAGGGCGTAGCGAAGGACTTTTGATCCACGCTTTGACATCCTCGTGTGGCTGGCATTGAAGTTTCCTGACTGGCACACGGTTGGGTCAGGGCCTGCAAATGCAAGCAGCTTTTTGGGCTCAGAGAAGCGGTGTATATCACCAGTCTCGCCCAGTATCATGCCCGCCTCAACATAACTGATACCGGGCAGTGTCATGATGGCGGAATCAATAGACAGGAGGATGTTATGCATCTCTGATTCCACTTCATCAATCTGGCTATCCAGTAACTCGATCAGCTCAATGGTCTGGGTTATCTGAACAGATATGGAACTGCCGCTGGAACCGACAGACTGCTGTGCAGGAACTCTTAACGACTGTGCTTTCTCCTTTTGGAAATGACCATGCGAGGCAGTTTTCAGGAGATGGACGAGGTGGGTCATGTGCATGGTGGCAACTTTCTCCGGTGACGGAGCTTCTTTCAGGAGGGCGTACACGGATTTGTGATGTATCCCATGAAAGAAGTATTGAAACTCAGGGAACGACTGGTCCACATACGAGACCAGCTGTATTTTGGCCCGGGTGCGCTGCTTCACGAGCTTCTGGCGGAAACGCCCGAGGCTTTTAAGGTGGAGCAGGTCGATGTCCTGCTTCGTGCAGAACCGGTGTTCCTGCACCATGAGCGTTTCTGGCGATCACGAGTGTGTCTACCGTGTCAGTCTTCGTTTTGCGTATGTTGTTCCTGCGCATGGACGAAGTCTGGATCGGGTTTATCACACAGACGTTGTAATGCCTGGAAACGAGGAACTCGACAAGGTTGTTGCCATAGTGGGCTGTTGACTCAAGACCAATGACGAGGCTGTCCTTCCCGTAAGGATCGAGAACGGAGAGCAGCCTGCGGAAGCCGTCACTGTCGTTTGTGAATTTAAACGGTCTCACGAGTACTTCACCGTCAGAGGACAGGACTGCGCCGAAATGGTTGAGTTTGGCGATATCGATGCCAACATAGATCATGGGATCATCCCCTTCCTTATTCTTTGATACTGTCATGTCCGCCAGCGATCATCATCGTAGACTTGATTGAGATGAGTACTCCGGGGGCTGACTGGCAGCCCCACTGGCACATCCAGCTTATGAACAATTCAGATAATGTAGCGGCAATACACTCCTTCAAGTAGTCAGGCTACAGGATAAAATTTAAAGTCCACAGTATCTGAATGTATTGTAACTGGTCTATATCAAAAAGAAAGGAAAAGTGGTGTTTTCGCTTCCATAAACATCATACAAGATAATATTATGAAAGCTTTTATATGGCATATTATAGAAATCTTTATGATTTTTGTCATAATAGGTGGAATATATTTAATGAAATTGCTGAAGAGAGAAACTCTTATAGAAACACTTGATGGAACAAAGGATATTGTAGTGAAATTACTGGTTGGAAGTATGCTTGTTTATTTTGTGTATGCCGGAGTAATTCCGGCAATGAAAGACATACCTAATTTAATTCAAAAAAATTTTTATACGATAGAGGGTATCGCTCAAAAAGATTGCAAGCCTCCTAAGTTTAACAGAATGTCAGTACATATCATGGATGAAGAAACAAAGGAAGTGCTATATGTAACCTTTTTTTATGGAGATCCCATAGACAAAGGAGACAGATTAACAGTTCAATATTTGCCAAATTTAAAGTTTGGAGTTCTGATAGAAAGAAATGGAGAAAGAATAAGGAATAAGATTGAATAGAATTTTAATATGGCCAAAAATATTGCATATGTTACACTTTTATACCAGATCATTAACTGCATCCTTTTTACGACTATTACTAACATTTGGCTGCTTTGAAAATC
>CANOBT010000340.1 GCA_947564305.1 uncultured Lachnospiraceae bacterium
AATTTGGGGAACCGCAGGTCATCCGTTCAAAGAATTATTATAACCATTATACCGGAACATTGGGAATGGGAAAGGCATCTGCCTGTGTTAAGTGCGGACAGTGTGAAAGCAAATGCCCGCAGCATCTTCCGATCATTAAATATCTGGAAGATACGGCTAAGATGTTGGAATCATAGATTGAGCAAAATAGGAAACAGGGTAAATATAGAAGGAGGTGAATGAAGTATAGACAGAGCAGAAAAAGCGTTGGAACTACGAAAAAAAGGCTACAACTGCGCACAGTCGGTAGTCTGTGCGTTTGCAGACGTGGCAGGTGTGGACGAGCAGGTTCTTTTCCGCATTGCCGAGGGCTTTGGTTCCGGTATGGGCGGACAGCAGCATATCTGCGGAGCTGTCGCGGGGGCGGTTATGGTAAATGGTCTGCGAAACAGCTCAGGCCAGCCCGGCAATATAGATTCCCTAATAAAAACCCTTGGGGTATCACGGCAGCTTACGGAAGGCTTCTGCGTACAGAATGGTACTGCAATCTGTAAAGAACTGAAAGGAACGGAAACCGGAAAAATGATCCGCTCCTGCCCGGACTGTGTGATGGATGCCGCGAGACTTGCAGAAGCAATCCTGTTAGAAAACACAGATGCAGCGTTTCAGAATCAAAAATTACACAATCAAAACAATGGAGGTAAAAAATGACCAATTACTTAAACAACATCAATTCACCGACAGACCTGAAAAAACTGTCAGTGGATCAGCTCCCTGATCTTGCGGAAGAAATCCGTCAGGCGCTTCTTAGCCGCCTGATGGTTACCGGTGGACACGCAGGACCTAATCTTGGAATGGTGGAGGCCACAATCGCGCTTCACTATGTATTTGACTCTCCCACTGATAAATTTGTCTTTGATGTGTCCCATCAGTGCTATGTCCATAAGATACTGACCGGACGGAAAGACGGATTTACAGATCCGGAGCGTTACGGCGCTTATTCAGGTTACACGAACCCGTCCGAAAGCGAGCATGATATGTTTACTGTGGGACATACGGCGACGGCTCTTAGCCTTGCAACGGGGCTGGCAACAGCCCGTGACCTGAAAGGGGAAAGCGGCAATGTGGTGGCAATCGTCGGCGACGGCTCCATGTCAGGCGGGGAAGCGTTTGAAGGATTAAACAATGCGTCCATGTTAGGCAGCAATTTTATCCTTCTGTTCAACGATAACGAGATTGCCATTGCTCCGAACTTTGGTGGGATGTATCAGAATTTTGCGGCTCTGCGGGAAACAGACGGGACAGCCGAGTGTAATTTCTTCAAATCCTTTGGCATGGATTACTGCTATGTTTCAGATGGAAATGACGTTCAGGCAATGGTGGAAGCTCTGCAAAAGGTTAAAGATACAGATCATCCGGTAGTGGTACATATCCATACAGAGAAAGGCAAAGGACTTTCATGGAACAAGGAAAATCTGGAAGGAAGCCATTTCGTTATGCCCGGAGGGAGCAGCCTTGACGACGTAATGGGCAGCTTTGAGAGCTGCGGCTCCATCATGGCGGAACATCTGCTGGAAAAGATAAAAAAAGACCCGACTGTGATCGCGATTTCTCCGGCCACACCTGGACAGTCCTTCCTGACACCGGATTTCCGGCAGAAGGCGGGCATGCAGTTTATTGATGTAGGCATTGCGGAAGAACATGCTGTTGCCTTTGCGTCCGGACTGGCAAAAAACGGGGCGAAGCCGGTACTGTGCATCGTATCCTCTTTCCTGCAGAGAACCTTCGACCAGCTGCTGTTGGATTTATCACTGGACAGAAGCCCGGCGACCATTCTGGTAGGCAATGCGACAATCAATCCGGGGGATGCCACACACTGCGGTATTTATGATATTGCCATGCAAAGTAGTATCCCTAACCTAATTGGGCTGGCTCCGACTACAAAAGAGGAATACCTTGCTATGTTTGACTGGGCTTTGGAGCAGACGAACGCCCCGGTAGTGATCCGCGAACCCAGCGCCGTAGTATCCGCCGGACGGGAAGTGACATTTACAGATGCAGACCTCGGATGCTATGAAGTGGCAGAAAGAGGTGCGAAGGTGGCGTTTATTGGTCTTGGGAACTTCTTCCATCTGGCAGGACAGGCCAAGACTGCTTTGAAGGAAAAGACGGGAATAGAGGCCACAGTAATCAATCCACGCATTTATTCCACATTGGATGAAAAAGTGCTGGAAAGCCTGAAAGCAGAGCATGAGATTGTCGTAACTTTGGAAGATGGTGTGCTGGCTGGTGGTTTCGGACAGCGGATAGCCAGTTTCTATGGGCCTTCCTCTATGAAGGTGTTAAACTATGGAGCGGCAAAAGAGTTCCGGGATCGTATGCCTGTTGAGGTACAGTATCAGCGCGACCATCTGACACCGGAGCAGATTGTTCAGGATATAGAAGCATATATATAAAAATGATAAAGAGCGTGAAGAGGTATAATAGCGATGTCCAAAATAGCAATATTACTGCCTTATGAAAATATGAAGGAAACCGTAAAAAAGGTATTAGATGAAAAAGACTACAAAATTGACTATATAAAAGTAATCTCCACAGAAAATGCAGTAAATGAAGCCATGATTGCAGTAGAAAGAGGTGCGCATATTGTTATATCACGAGGATACCAGGCACAACTGATAAAGAAATATACGAATATTCCCCTTGTGGAAATGCGTCTTCATGCTCAGGAGATTGGCCTTCTCATTCAGAAGGCCAAAAAAACAACACATAAAGCTGAACCCGTAATAGGATTGATTGCATTTGAGAATATGCTGTGTGACATTTCCCATATGGAGGAATTGTTTTCCGTCCGGCTGATCACTTGTTATCTAAAGCGTGTGGAAGAAATAACAAATATTATATCTGACATGAGAAAAAAAGATGTTGACTGCGTAATAGGAGGTGATACGGTCTGCCGGGAATCAGAGAGGCAGGGTATGCTTTCTATAAAATTCGGATCGACAGAAGAATCTATCTTAGATGCTGTTAAAAGAGCAAATGGAATGATTTATGCAATGGAGAGCGAAAAACACAATGCGGCTCAATTTGAAACTGTTTTGGATACTTCATTCAGCGGAATTATCAAAGTAAATTCTGAGGGGCGGATTATTGCAGTCAATCATCTGATAGAGAATCTGATCGGTAAAAATATGGAGGATGTAAATGGTGAACTATTATATGATGTTTTCCCACAAATAGAAAAAATAGTGATTCAGGATATTCTTACAGGCGAAAAGGAGAATCACTCTTCTTCTATAGAAATCAGAGGGAAAAACTGGATGTTTCTTGCGGCTCCTATTCAGTTTGACGGTCAGATCACAGGAGCAATCCTGACTCTCCATGCATTTACGGAAATTGTTCGTAAAGATTACCGGACTGTCAATGATATGATGTACGGATTTACAGCAAAAACACATTTTCAGGATATCTATACAGAAGATGAATCCATGAAAAGATTGTTGGAAACGGCGAAGGAATACGCTCTGTCAGAAAGCCCTGTATTGATTTATGGAAATACCGGAACTGAATATTATCAGATAGCAGAGGCAATCCATAATAGCAGTATACGTAAAACGGGGCCATTCGTAAGTGTGGATATCAGCGGCATTGAACCTGAGAGCCAAAAGGAAGTCCTCTTTGGCAAAGAAAATAATCTGGCAAATGACAATATGTTATTAAAGGGAGCATTAGCAAGGGCTGGGAATGGCGATTACCAAGAATATTGTTGATTTGATG
>CANOBT010000341.1 GCA_947564305.1 uncultured Lachnospiraceae bacterium
GTAAAAAACAGAAAAATTTTATGGTATAATTCAGTGGATGCGTTTGCTTTAGCGGGAATGGTATTCTGCCGAAGTAATAGGGAAAAGCAGAATCCATCAATGGCTTGTGATGCTTATCGGCAAAGCGCAGAAAATCTGAAATCCTATATGCAGCGCCAGTGGAACCTTAAATGTGAAAAGTGATACTTCCCAATTTGATACCTGCTACCCAAAAAGTAATTGTTTGCTATTTGGGTGACAATTTTTATGCTACCAACTGAATACGATGAAGAAGCGGCGTTTCTTACTCTCTATACGGAGAACAGGAAGGCCGCTTATTAATGTCCTTTGTTACGGCTCCTTGTGTCCTGTCAGAACCGCCTTTACCGCTGATCTGAAGTTTTTTTATCCACCTATTGACAATTAAGTGTATGGTGTTTATAATGTGTATATTAAAACAGCACACTAAAGAAAGGAGAGATGGCCTTTTTGAAAATACTCATATCAAATACCTCTGACAGCCCCTTGTACCAACAGATCAAAGACCAGATCAAAGACGCTGTGCTGAAAGAAGAATTAGCCCCGGGGGATGCACTTCCCTCTATACGCGCCTTTGCTAATGATCTGAAAGTCAGTGTCTTAACAATCCGGCGGGTTTATGAAGAATTGGAACAGGAGGGATTTGTTACAAGCCAGGTAGGGATAGGGACTTTTGTCTCTACGGGCAATCTTGAACTGCTCCGGGATTCCAAACGGCGGCTTGTAGAACAAAAAATGCTGGACATGATACAGACAGCAAAATCATTGAAAATAAGTAAAGAAGAACTCAATGCCATGATGGACATTCTTTACGAGGAGGATTAAAATGGACGATATTTTGAAAGTGGAGAACATGAATAAATCGTATGGTGATTTTTCCTTAACCGATGTGGCGTTTACTTTGCCGGAAGGCTGCATAACAGGTTTTATTGGTATCAATGGCGCAGGAAAAACCACCACATTGCGGACGCTCTTAGGTCTGACAAAAAAGGACTCCGGTGATATTCAATTTTTTGGTCTTGAAATGGAAAAGAACGAAAAACAGATCAAAGACCGTATCGGTATTGTTTTAGACGATGGCTGTTTTTATGACGAGCTTTCTTTAGCTGAAATGAAAAGTATCATTTCGCCCGCTTATACGGCATGGTCTGAACAGGATTTCAGGCGGTATATGGATATGTTTTCCCTTGACCCAAAGCAAAAAATTAATACGCTTTCAAAAGGTATGAAAATGAAATATGCACTTACCCTGGCCCTTTCCCATAATGCAGAGCTTTTGATTATGGACGAACCGACCAGCGGGCTTGACCCTCTGATCAGAAGCCAGCTATTGAAAGTTTTAACCGATTACATGGAAAATGGCGGCAAGGGGGTTTTCTTTTCAACACACATTACCTCTGACCTTGATAAAATAGCTGATATGCTCATCATGATTGATAACGGGCGTATCATCTTTCAGGAAGAAAAAGACTTTTTACTTGACACTTACCGGATTGTCAAAGGTGATGCGAAAGCATTGACTGGTGATGTGCGAAAGTTCTTTTTGAGCATATCAGAAACTGCATTTGGATTTACGGGGGTTACAAAACAAATAGCAGAGGTTCAGTCCTTTTTCCCGGACGCTATCACTGAACGCCCTACGATAGAGGACATAATGCTTGCCAATATAGGAGGATATAAGAAATGATGCTGTTCCATTTGATAAAAAAAGAGGTTCTCATTGTAAAAAAGTATGTATGGATCATGCTGGCTGCCGCTGTTCTCATCCCGCCGTTTATGCTTTGGCGCGCACCACAGTACACCGGGGTTTTAGGATTTATGCTGTCCGTCATTTTTTGCGTATTTATGCTGCTGCAGTATGTATCTTTGAAAGAATACCAGTTCCCAAAAGCTGCGACATTGTTATGCGCCACACCATATTTGCGCAGGATGGTTGTTTTGTCTAAATATATTTTCTGCATGGCAGCTTATATAGCCTGCTGCGTTATATATGGGATTGAAACTTTCGTTATTCCGGGATTAGGCTCATGCGACATAAAGCTGTTTGTTCTCATGCTTCTTATAACTTCTGTTTTCATTGGTGTATATCTGCCAGTGCAGTACAAGTTAGGGTACGAGAAAACAAAATTTGCTTTTGTCGTTGTTATAATGGCTTCCCCGTTTATTCTTCCGTATCTTATGAAAATGGAAAACGTAAACCTGGATTTTCTTTCCCTGCTATCCCCAATTCTTGCTTATGGGGGAATTATCCTATTGAGCCTGGGAATCTTGGTTGTTTCAATTTTCCTGTCAATGAGGTTTTACAGCAGTGTAGATTTGGCATAAAAGAAAGGAACGCAGAATATGGACAACGATACGATTTTTCTTTATATCATTGCTGCGGCTGCATTGTGCTTCGGACTTATAAACAGTATCCAATTCCTTTTGAAGCGAAATAAGACAGCGCAGACAACAGGGACAATTATTTCAATTAAAATGCCAAATCCCGAAACTGCAAAAGCCCGTAATTCAAAATGGGCGAAAGTTTCATATACGGCGGACGGAAAAACCTACCAATCACAAAACCGCATACAAGTGCCTATGGCTTTGCAGGTTGGATCGGCTGTCAAAGTACGCTATGACAAGTCCAATCCCGAAAAACTGTATAGCTTTTCCTTGTTACGGATTGCTGTTTCAATTTTGGTTGCTGCTATTTGTATCCTGGCGGCGGTATTCAAACTGATATAAGATAAGGAGGATTAAGATTATGCCGCATTTTCCGGGTTGGTTCGTTGCTATTTGTGTTCTGCTTCCCATTGCCAATGCAATATATAAGGCATGGAAAAACAACAAAAAGAAATAGTCACAAGGGTATTATGGAATGGGAGATTTACGCCAAAGGAAGAATATTCATGCACCTGTTCCTATGGTGACTTTTGAGAAATCAAAGCCGTTTACTCTAGTTGTTTCAAAAGCTAACCGCCGCTATGGAAAATCGCCCCATACGCGGCGGTCTGTCATTTTCCCACGCACTGGATTATTGATTTGGCAGTTGGGGAGGTCAGAGGTAATATGCTTTATAGTCGTTTGGTGCAATTTATGGGAGTTTCATGCAATGGTGTTTGATGAGATACCCCATAATCCGATATTATGTATGGTGGGAGGTTGGCGTGATGAAGATAGCAGTCTGCGATGACAGGGAGGATGACCGCGGCGCGCTTAAGGCGCTGCTGGAAGCCTACGGGCAGGATTTTGAAATAAGGGAATACGGCTCCGGGAAAAGCCTGTGCGGGGATATGGAATTTGTACGGGAATGCGGCATCGTATTCCTCGACATCAACATGGACGGCATGGACGGGCTGGAGGCGGCAAGGCAGATAAAGGCGGAATGCCCGAAGGTACATATCGTATTGGTGACTGCCTATGTGAACTATGCGCTGGACGGGTACAAGGTAAAGGCGAGCCGTTTCCTCTTGAAGGATGACCTGGAACAGACCCTGCCGGAGTGCATGGATGACATCCTGCGGGAAATCCGGCAGGAGGAGCGGGTGGTGGAGTTCGGTTTCGTGGAGGGGAACGTGCGCCTCCGGGTGGACGACATCATCTATATTGAAACGAGCAAGCACAAGAATGTGTTCTACACGAAAGACCAGACGTACAGCATTTACAAAAAGATGGATGAGCTGG
>CANOBT010000342.1 GCA_947564305.1 uncultured Lachnospiraceae bacterium
AAGGCGGGGAGAAGTTCTGGTCGTGGTATGGATTTTCGCAGAGGGAGGAATGGTGCGCCTGTTTCGTTTCATGGTGTGCGGATCAGTGCGGATTGATTGAAAGCGGGGCAGTTCCGAAGTTTGCGTCCTGTCCGGCAGGTGTGGAGTGGTTCCGGAGTAATGGGAAATGGAAGGAGAATGGCTATAGTCCGGCGGCGGGGGCGATCATCTTTTTTGATTGGGATGGAGACGGGGTGTCGGATCATGTGGGGATTGTGGAGAAGTGTGAGAATGGAAGAGTGTATACGGTGGAGGGGAACTCGGATGATAAGGTGCAGAAGAGTATTTATATAGTGGGTTCTAATTTGATCATGGGATACGGATTATTGACAGCAGATAATAAAATTATACGTGTTTTATAATTTTATTACAGATAACCGTCAAAATATGGCAGAAAAACAAAAAAAAGGAGATTTTATTGTATAATATGACTATAGAACAAAAGAAAATATGAAAGGAGGAAAATAGTAAGATAAAATGTAATGCAGAAGATGGAAGTTGTAAACTTCTTGGATTATTTGGCAATAAAGCTGAAGCTGATAAAGTATCAGGAAAAATATAGAACTCTTGACTCTTATAATGGATTTAAAGGACATTATATAAAATACTTTTTTTACCAGAAGAAGGAGAAATAGTAAATGTTGAAGTTACAAATTATGGATGAATTGTTGCTTTTATGAGGAGGATAGAATGAGCAGAAGTTATAAACATGTTCCATGTTGCAAGGATCATAACAGGGGAATGAAAAAATGTGCAAATAGGTATGTACGGAGAAATTATTTGGTAGTTCCCTCTGGAATGGCATATAAAAAGCTGTTTTGCTCTTGGAATATTTGTGACTATAAATTTTTAAAATCCTTTTCTTCTTTCAAGAAAGAGGATTCTAAATATAATCGTAGGAAATATTCAGATAAAGAATTATATAGGATGTGGTACAAATATTATAAAATGAAATAAGGTTAATTGTTGTTTTATAACATACCGCAGCCAATGGCTGCAATCGAATTAAAAAGGAATCATCCTTTTCGTAGATGCATGTGCTATAATGCACTTATATGGTATCTGTGTACCAATCCATCGGGAACTAAATTCCCCTGCAAGCATTCATACGAAAGGATGCTCCTATGAGCACTATTTTAGAACAGTATAAAGATAAAATCAATGGCATTTTTTCTTTTTTTGACAGGATGATCATCAAAGGGCACATCCGTCAGTTCTTTTCCACGTCCGGAAAAGGGTTTTTCCTCTCTGAACAGAATGTCCTGCTTAAAGATTTCTCTGTTTATGCCAATCAGGTGACCGCAGACATCGTTTCCCATACAGAAAATATGGCTGCCTCTGATAAACGGCCTTTGATTTACCTTACATCTTCCAATACTTCAAAGGAACAGACCGCTTTACAGGTTCTTCAGCGGCATCCAGTGGATGAGGGGCTCATCTGCATCCTCTCAGTAGTGGAATACTGCCAGACCCTCCAGCCCAAAAAGCATGACAGCGGCCTGCTCTCCCTTGACACCGTAAATCGCAAATGTAAATACTATTACTTCTATTTCTTTGACAAACATTTCGGCTTCATGCATGTCAAGCTCCAGACATGGTTCCCTTTCCTCATCCAGGTCTACATCAATGGCCGGGAAATGATGAAGCATGTCTTTGATGAAAACGACATCTCTTACCAGATGTATGATAACTCCTTTTTCGAGATCAGCGACATTGCAAAGGCACAGGAACTTGCCGACAGGTTTGATTCCAAAAGCCTCTGCAGGCAGCTTGACCTCTTTGCCCATAAAGTGAACCCTTATCTTGATACGATTGAAAAAACCTTCTACCAGGGATATCACTGGTGTGTGGACCAATGCGAGTACGCTACCGATGTCATGTTTAAAAGCCGGGAGGCTTTGGAGGATGTTTATCCATCCCTGATAGGTTATGCATTCTACGGCTTCAAATGTACAGATGTTTTTTCTTTTCTGGGGCGTAAACTTCGCCATAAGTTTCAGGGAGAAGCCGTCTCCGATTACCGTAAACGCCCGGAAGGCTGGAGGATCAAATTCAAAATGAAGTCTAATAGTATCAAGATGTATGATAAATTCAGCTGCCTGCGGGTGGAGATGACGATCAATGCCCCAAAGGAATTCAAGGTTTATAAGGATGTGCACCATGAAGACGGCACAACTTCCAAACGGTGGGTTCCCATGGGTAAGTCTATCGCTAACTTATACCGGTATGCTGAAATTTCAAAAGCCGCAAATAAGCGTTTTCTGAATTTCATGCAGAACATCATCCCGGCAAAAACCATTGAAAAAGAGATCAACAGTATCTGTTCCCGAAAAAAGCTGAAAGGAAGAAGCTACAGCGGATATAACGTCTGGTCTGCCGACACATTTCTTCTCTTTGAGACCGTTTCGGACGGGAAATATCTTATTCGTGGGTTTACAAACCGTGAAATCCGCCATTCGATCAACCGGAACAATCCCGGTTCTGCCAGGGTAAAAGGCCAGACCAGCAGGGAATTCTCAAAATTAAGGGCACATGGACTGATCCGGAAAATCCCGCATTCGAGAAGGTATCTGGTCAGTGATAAAGGACGCCGTGTAATGGGTGCGTTGATCGAAGCCAAAAGAAAGATATATGCAGAGTTTGCGGCAAAATAAACAGCCAGCCTGTTAATATTCTCTGAAAAGCCTGTCTGACAGGCAGGTAGAATACTTGTATCCTCATATAGGTTTTATTGTTTTATTTTTATGATTTTCTAAATCAATAACATAAATATTGAATTAACATCATATACTAAAGTGTACATTGTTGACATTATGTACACTTTTTTGTTATAATGGAGGTATTAAAGGAGATGATAGATATGTTGGTGGAACAGGCTACAACTGTAAGAAAAGAGTGGAGTGCTGTTTGTGATAGTGTTATTCATGAAAAACCTAAGTTTATTAAGAGAACAAGAGATAAGATGTGGTTTTCAAATTTGGAAACAATCTCTGAAATATTAGAAGTATATCATTTTACTACTCTGAAATATATTGAAGATGATAACACTATTACATTGTCACTTAATGAAATTGACCTTATAGAAAATGGCAGAAACGAACAGGAAGCTCGTTTGAATATGGGAAAAGCTATATTAGATTATGCTTTAGAGTATTATAATGAATACCAAATGTATTCTCGTAGTCCTAATAGAAAGAAGCATATCCCTTATATCTTTAAAGCATTGATTATAGATGATCCAGAAAAGATAGGAGATATGTTACAATGCCAAAATGGAAAGAATTAAAGAGATTTTGTGATAGGGATGGATGGGAGTTGTATAAAGATACCGATCATTATTTCTATCGGAAAATGGATGATGATGGCAATATTAAATTGACAAAAGTTTCAAAAGGCTCAGGAGAAATTCGTCCTCATATGTGGAGAGAAATATTGAAGAAACAATTACAAGTTACGCAGGAATATTTTAACAGTAAAATATAATTGTACTTAAAAAAGTAGCAAAGATCTTTATTTCTGCCAGCGCCGTTACTTCCGGCATGGGTTCTTACTCATGATTGGGTAAGAACCATGATTGTTAGGGCATGGCCCTGTTCTCCATTGAGGAGTTTTTCGCTGATCCGAAAAA
>CANOBT010000343.1 GCA_947564305.1 uncultured Lachnospiraceae bacterium
TTGCTTCCGGATATGATGCTGCTGATAATAGTTGGAAAAATTTCTGCGAAGACGGAGACGAATATGATGTAGATCCAGAAGATTACGATTCGGAAGAGGAATATGAAGAAGCGTTGACGGAAGCAAAATATAGCTGGCAGGATGAATGTGAAGATGGTATAGAGTATGGAATTGATCCAGAAGATTACGATTCGGAAGAAAAGTATGAAGAAGCGTTAACGGAAGCAAAATATAGCTGTGAGGATGAAGGCGAAAACGGTGCAGAATATGGGATTGATTCTGACGATTCTGATTTAGCAGAGGAATATGTTGAAAGCGAAGAAAATACAGGAATTACATTAAATTTCTCAGTGAGTTGTCCAGCACTTGACAAGCTTAATGAGATAAAACGGGAAGATTATCCGAATGTGCGCAGGTATCAGGCAACTTATACATTGGCAAACGAATTTCATGTATACTCCGATGAGGAACGCGAGAAGAAAGAAAAGGAACGCTGCCGGTTTATTGTGGAAGATGCGGATCGCGTACTTGCTGCAAATTATTTTTCTTATAAGTATGGATTCCTCTATGCACAGGCGGTAAAGGATTATTTTAAGCTACCCTGTTCCCTGCCGGAGGAAGAAGAAACAAGGGAAATGGAGTTCGCAGAGATCATGGTTAAAATAGCGAGATATGACATTCCTCTTTCTCTTGAGATATGGTCGTGGTGCCTACAGCAATTTTTGCCGTATGCCGAATATGATGATTACGCAGGCAATGATCTGAGCGTGGAAGTGATAGACAGATATTATAGTTTTCCTGACGGGTACATAGCAAAACTGGTTCACTATATGGATGGGAATCTGGAGTTCTATCGGAATTTCATGGCGGCAGGGAGTGCAATGTCTAATGGGATTTCCCGATTGATTGTAGGTGCAATCAGGGAAGGAAAGGTAGTCATGGCGGAGGCTCTTTTCAGAAAGGAACTGGATAAGGCGGCCGGCCAGTGGAAAGAGATAAACAGGCTAACCGGATGTATGATTACGGATTGCAAAAGTTATGAGGAATGTGAATCCATGAAGTGGTTCCGGGACAGGCTCTTGCCGATAGTCAAAGCGGTTGATATCGGAATGGTGCAGGATGAAATACCGGAATGGGAAAAAGAGATTGCTGAATATATAAACCGTGTGGAAGATAATGATAAATATGAGGCATGGAAAGAAAAGACCAAAGCAGTAAGAAAACAACGCCGGGAGGAAGGACTGCAAAGACAAGACAGACAGAAACAAACGCATGTTGACGATAAGACTATATATACTTATTGTGGAGTGCTGCTTCCTTTCACAAACCGGGCGTTTTCATATCGTACCGAGGATGATACAATACAGATAGGTGACGGTGTCATTGTGCCGGTCGGCGCAGACAGTGAGGAAATGGAAGGCAAAGTTGTTTCGGTTGGGAAGTATGCGAGGGCGGGAGTACCATATCCAGTTGAGAAGACCAAGTTTATATTGAAGAAAATTTAGACATAATATGAACCTGAGATTTCAAGAACAAACATCAGGCCAGGGATATAAATGAGCAAACGATTTTCAATACAAATTTTGCTCCCTATAAAAGGTTATGAGGAAAATAAGATATACAAAAGGCTTCAGACATAATAGGATGTTTTTCAGAGAGAGATTTTGCGAACAGGCTAACAGATGTTATTGAAGAAGAGGCTGATGAAGAGGATAAGTTCATAGCTACTCTAATATCAGCAAAAGAAGTAGCAAGTTGTGTGAATGGAAGAGCGATTCTGTAGTACGACTAATAGAGAAAATTGTGATTATTTGAAAGAAGGATATTTAGATGGATTATAAAAGTAAAGTTAAAGAATTAATTGAATATCCAAGAGAGGCGAATTGGTATGAATTCAAGACTAATTGGTATGAACCTGTTGGCATTGGCGAATATATTTCTTCTTTATCAAATGCAGCGGCATTAGAAGGGCGTGAATTTGGGTACCTGGTGTGGGGAGTTACTAACGATACGCATGAAGTTGTTGGAACAACCTTTGATTATTCTGTAGATGTTAAAAATGAGCCTTTAGAGCATTATCTTGCCAGACAAATTTTTCCGGACAATAATTTTTCTTTTCATGATATTACTATAGATAGAAAAAGAGTTGTTGTTTTAGAGATTCCGGCAGCAGTAAAAGTACCAACAAGTTTTAATAATTGCAGATATTTGCGAATTGGTTCCAGTAAAGTAAATCTGAATAAATACCCGGAACGTGAGTCTTATCTGTTTCATGTATTAAGGGTTGGATTACCTACGATATGCAACACAGAAGCAGATAATCAGGAATTGTCATTTGATAAGCTGTTTGTATATTATGCATCAAAGGGGATCATTCTTAATAAAAGAACTTTTAAAAAGAATCTTTGCTTTTTGATGGATAATGGAAAATATAATATGTTGGCACAGTTGATGTCTGATAATAGTGAGATTTCCATTCGGTTTGCAATTTTTAATGGAAAGGATAAGACATCCACGATGTATTCTGTCCGGGAATTTGGAAATACATGCTTATTGATGTCGTTAGACAAGGTGCTTGAATATGGTGGTGTATTGAATGTTCCACAAGCGGATGAGCGGGGGAGAAAGGTTGAACGTAAGGAAGTGCTTTTGTTCGATGAAGATGCATTTCGTGAGGCAATGATTAATGCATTCGTTCATAATCAATGGATTACCGGAAACGCACCGATGATAACAGCGTTCTCTGATAGAATAGAGATTTTGTCCAGAGGTACAATTCCTCCCGGACAGACGATGGAAGGGTTTTTTGCAGGAGAATCTGTACCGGTAAACCAGAAATTATCGGATATGTTGTTACAATTGCATATCAGTGAGCGCACAGGTCGGGGAGTTCCGAAAATTACAGAGGTTTATGGCAGAGAAACTTATGAATTCAGAGAAAATTCGATTGTCGTTTCAATACCATTTACCAGAGTATCAACTGGAGGAATCCCACCAGTTATTCCACCAGTTATTCCACCAGTTATTCCACCAGTGGATGAAAAGACGGATAAGATATTGACATTTTGTATGGAACCCAAAAGTGTAATGGAAATTGCTGAAATGCTGGGATATAAAGATAAGAAAACTGTTCGAAGATATCTTAATCCGTTGCTCGAACAGGGCAGGCTTGCAATGACTGTTCCAGATAAAGTTAATAGTAGAAATCAGAAGTATATAACTGTTGGGCAATAAGGAAAAAATAAACCGGAATCCGTTGATTGAGGGGGAAAGTCTGTGACTGAAAGGAAAAAGAGGATGCTCTTGTAGAAATTACATTGGTATGTGTTTTCTGGCTGCAGAATGGCTACAAAAAATTTGAAAACCCAGAGAAAATCAATATTTTTGGTAAATATGATAACAGAAAACCTCGAAAACACGCCATTTGCCACACAAGGTTCTCCTAACCTAATCCGTGAGGGTGGACGTACAGTTGGCTCTGGAAGGGTTGCTACTATCATTGAGTAATTGAAAATTCATTGAATTTATGTGTAGTGGTCAAGCTTTTTTGTAACATTTGTGGCTAAAAAAATCAAGTCGCTTACCGTTAGGATGGATGCAGTTTCCGCCACCCTTGACAGCCGCCCAAAG
>CANOBT010000344.1 GCA_947564305.1 uncultured Lachnospiraceae bacterium
GAAAAAATGGTTGCAGCAAGCAGCAGCATTTCCAGAAACAAGACCACAATTTTCTTATTTTCTGTCCTATCCTGATGTATGTTCAGTATAAGTGGTTTAATTGACTTTGCGGTGAATATTTTATAACAATTCTGTCATTTTTTTGGAAGAAAATGGTGGCTGTATTAGATGGAGTAAGATCAGAATTGGTAGAAGTAATGAAACAGAATAAAATTATTGTGATTAAGTGTAGAAAGTGATAAAATCAGAGAATCAGCCAGTGAACCAGATTTTTGTGCAATAGTGAGAGGAGACTATAGAATGATTGCAGTCGTATGTGTTGATGAGAAGAATGGTATGATGTTTCACGGACGGCGTCAGAGCCAGGACCGGATTCTGCGGGAGAATCTTCTGAAGGAATGTAGCGGGAAACGGCTGTATATGAATGAATACTCTGCAAAGTTGTTTCAGAATGATGTGGGGGCAGAAATCAGAGTATCAGAGGATTTTCTGTGCGATGCAGGGGAAGGGGATTTTTGTTTTGCAGAAGATACAGATATCGGGGATTATCTTCAGAAAATTGAGTCTGTGATTTTATACCATTGGAATCGCTGCTATCCTGCAGATGTTTTTTTATCTGTCAGTCTGTCGGACGGAAACTGGGCGCTGGATAGAACGGAGGAATTTAGAGGTTCCTCTCATGAGCGGATTACGAAGGAGGTCTATCGGAAGATATGAGAAAGAATTTTAAGTATTTCTGGCTGCTGGCCGTACTTTGCTGTCTGTTTCTGACGGCATGTGAAGAAGGGGGAAGGAGTGAGACACAGAGTGTTGCTGAGAGTATTGCACTGGAAGATGTGCCGGAGTATTCTGGAGAGCCTTATGTGGAGATTTTCGGAAATGAACCGGATTTTTCGGGGGAAGATTCTGGTGAACAGTCCTTTGAGACTTACAGTGAACTGGATCATCTGGGAAGATGCGGTGCGGCCTGTGCAAGCGTGGGAACAGATCTGATGCCTGTGGAGGAGAGGGGGAGCATAAGCCAGGTGAAGCCGACCGGATGGCATTCGGTCCAGTATGACCATGTGGACGGGAAAAATCTCTATAACAGGTGCCATCTGATCGGATATCAGTTATCCGGGGAGAATGCGAATGAGAAGAATCTGATCACGGGTACCCGCTATATGAATGTGGATGGAATGCTGCCGTTTGAGAACATGGTGGCAGATTATGTGAAGGAAACGCAGAATCATGTCTTATACAGGGTGACGCCTGTCTTCGAGGGGGAGAATCTGGTGGCAGACGGTGTACAGATGGAGGCATATTCTGTTGAGGACGATGGAGAGGCAATTTCTTTTAATGTGTTTGTCTATAATGTTCAGCCTGGGGTTGTGATTGATTATGCGACCGGGGACAGCCGGGAGGGGGAGACAGGAAACGGTCAGGCTGAGCCGGCACAGGGAGAAATCAGAGGAAATTCGAGATCGAAGATCTATCATTGTCCGGGACAGGCGGCGTATGAGGAAATGGGGGATTCTAAGAATCTGGTAATCTTCCGGACGGAGGAAGAGGCGCAGGAAGCGGGATACCGGAAGGCCAAACGGTAAATGATAGTAGTCTGTTCTTCGATAAGATTCTATGCGGTCTATAATTTTATTAACCTGCCATGATCAAAATAATAGATATCTTCTCTCTTGTATCCGTATTTGGAATCAGGAATACTGATATGTGGTTCAAAGGTAAACATTTTGACCTCTGATAACTTTTGACAATTTTCCTTTTCGATATATACCCGGTCATTCCTATTTTTTACAATGGAATGCCCGAGGTTTCCAAGAAAGTCCAGATTAAGAAATCCCTTTTTCACAATCAAATTATTCATGTAATAGTATAATTCTTCAAATGTCATATCCGGCGCTGCCACATCCATTAAAGTTTTGTGCAGCCATACTTCCATCTGAAGTCCGCTTCGCCACTCATCATTTTTTATTCCGTCGATTTTGTCGCATACCTTGCCGTCTTCTATCACAAGCGTCCTTGCATAATCCCCCCAGATGTTATCCTTTTGAGGGCTCAAATCAATAGTAATCATATCATTTTCCTGTATGGTTCTATCCGCTGCTGTGTAATCCCTGCCCGATACGGATATAGCGGTTTCATCTCCGGCAAAAACAAAAGCTCCAACATCCCAGTACCAAAATGAGTCTGCGCCATTTTTCAACAGATAATCTTCACACAACGCCTTGATATCCCGCAGGTTCATCCCGGCTTTCATTGTGCAGGCAATATGTTTTATGGCTTCCCTGTTCAAATCCTGCATTGCAAAGTACAAATCAAGCATTTCCCTTACCTCACTATAATGATCTGTTTATATATACCTTAAATGATCCTCTTTTCCAAATAGGCGGCTACGCCATCCTCCTCATTTGAAAGTGTTATATCATCAGCAATGTCTTTGACCTCTTGTACCGCATTATCCATCGCAACACCGACACCGCATAGCTTTAACATACCCATATCTGCATAATCATCTCCAAAAGCAAGAATTTCCGATACATCTGCATGACATTCTTTACATACTTCCCATATTGCCTTTTCCTTTGTAATCCCGCTTTTCGTAAACTTATACCAGTCGCCATCCGAAAAATGCTGGCTATCAAGCTCTGAGAAATGTTCACACAATTTCTGTGCCAAGTTAGGATGGCGTATCTCAACACATATCTTCAAAGCTTCGTGCTTAAAGTCTGCAAAGTCCGTATATATACTGTCTCCCCAGCTTTTATCCTGCTCTTTTGGATCGGTTTTATAATTCCAATAATGTGCCTCTAATGTGTCAACCGTAATTTCACAATCCATACCGCATATTTTTCTTGCTGACTCAATAAAGTTTTTTGTCTCTATTGCCGAAAAGGAAGAAGAACAGATAATTTTTTCGTTTACCCGTACCAATGCCCCTCCGCTGGAAATAAGAATATCTGGCTTCATTTTTCTTAAAAAGCCCAAACAATTTTGTTCGCCCCTTGATGTTGAAATGCCGATTAAATACCCGCATTTTTTACATTTGCATAATATTTCCAATGTATATTCAGATAAGGTTTTATCATTTCTTAACAAAGTGCCGTCTAAATCAAAAATTAATATTTGGGGTTTTCTCATTATATGTTCCTCCAAAAACCAAGCTCTTTTAAACGTGTGCCATGAATCTATGATAACACATTCTTTTGCATTTATCACCAGGAAATTGTTAAGTATAACAAAGAACGAAAGTCTATCTTGCCCTTCGCCCTTTGCTTTTAACTGTCTTTTGTTGCTGATAGTCTGCTGCTTTCTTTGGTGGATTTTTTAATCGTTCAAGTACACTTTCCTTATTCTGCCTATGCCTTCCCTTTCCATAAGCTTTTTCCCAATCAGCTGCCTGTTCCCTATAATCTGCATAAGCACTATAGGATTTGTGATAAGTCGCGTAAAACTTCTGTACATTCTGATAACCGTAGCTTTTGGCAATCCCCGACAATCCAACTTTCAGAATGTCTATTTCTTCGTTTTTGCGGTCAATCCTGCTTTGCAGTTCCCCTTTCTTCGTCAGTTTTGCAAGTCCTTTTAGGCTGTCAC
>CANOBT010000345.1 GCA_947564305.1 uncultured Lachnospiraceae bacterium
CCTTTAATGCATTTCCGGCCATTTCCCCCTCCATTCCGAACAGCGCAGACAAAACGGGAGAATGCTTTTTCTTTTTTAGCTGCAATTCATCCGTTCCACGGATTGATTCAAGCGGAGTCAGCCTGCTCAGCCTTCTCGCCGGAATCCATGCAGAAACAAGCACTGTAAGAATAGATAAAAAAAGGACAAGGATCAGAATAACAGGATGGCAGCTAAAGGATGCCTGCCTTCCTCCCGCAAAATTCGCCGCGAAAGCGTTCATTCCCCAAACCGTGCCAAAGCTGAAAATAATTCCTAACAAAATCCCTGCCATAATCGGTACAATAGACAGAAAGAGCGCCTCCTGTACCAGACATGTCCGGATCTGCCCCGGCGTAGCCCCGATGCTTGAAAAAATCCCAAACTGATGAACCCTGCTGTTCATAGATGTAGCAAATGAATTATGGATTACCAGTATCAAAGAAACACACACAATCATCACTATCGCCAGATACGCCGGCATCAGGAGTCTCGGCATATTGTCACCCGGAATACGAACAAAATACAAGGATAAAAGCTGATAATTATAATCAACCGCATCTTCCGCCAGTCCCAGAATATTTACGAGGGCGGACATATCCTGATAGACTGTCCTTTTGTTATAAAAATACACATCTACCACAGTTCCCTGTTCCCCGGACAGTTCCTCATTGACTACCGCCTTTTCCACATTGGCAAAATTATTGATAACTGCCAGTTCGTCTCCGCTGACTTCCCCGGTAATACGTCCATGCCAACTGCCATCCTCCAATTTTGTCCCTTCAATGCTGTCCAGCCAGAAATTATAAAACAGACAACAGAGAAAAGAGAGAAACAAAGCGGCAATGAAAGATGCTGCTATAATAGATATACCGGATGCCCGGTTATTTTTTATATAATCAATTGAATAATTTTTCCACATACTGCCAATCATTGTCATGTTTTTATGACAACGATTTACCTCCCTTCTTCTCATCGCTGATAATCTGCCCATCTTCTATGGTTACAATGCGGTCTGCCTCCAGCGCAATCTTTTCGTCATGAGTGATCAGCAAAATGGTCTGCTTCAGATTACGGTTCGATAATTTCAGCATATCAATGATCTCTCTTGAATTTTTCTGATCCAGATTTCCGGTGGGTTCATCTGCCAGGAGAAGAGCTGGACGGTATATCAAAGACCGGGCAATCGCAGCCCGCTGCTGCTGGCCTCCTGATAACTGGTTGGGGAGCGATTCCAGTTTATCAGCGATGCCCAAAGAGCTGACTACCTGTTCAAAATATTCCTGGTTCGGTTTTTTCTTATCCAATAACAGCGGCATAAGGATATTTTTCCGAATAGTAAGTGTCGGTATCAGATTATAAAACTGATAAACCAGCCCCACCTTCCTACGCCTGAAAATAGCTGCCCCGGTTTGATTCAGAGTAGAAATATCGGTTCCTTCAATGATGACCTTTCCCTCAGTAGGCTTATCCACAGAACCAAGAATGTGCAGCAATGTGGATTTTCCAGATCCTGAAGCCCCTACAATTGCTACAAACTCCCCTTTTTCCACTGACAGATCTACTTTTTGCAGAGCCGCAACCCTGTTGTTTCCAGTGCCGTATACCTTTTTAATCCCTTCGCATCTTAAAATCTCCATGCCTTCATTTCCTCCTGTCATGAATTGTACATTGCTTATAATTTTATTATAGCAAAGTTAAGTGACAACTCAGTGACTGTAAAAGCGGATTTCAAAACACGCCCCGGCATTTATAAGGTTCCGTGCTGTAATGGTTCCATTCTGCTCCTCTATGATCGCTTTGGAAAGTGCCAGGCCAATCCCTATGCCATCCCCTTTCATCTTCCGCCCCCGATAAAACCGTTCAAAAAGGTGTGGAATGTCCTCTTTTGCAAATCCGGCTCCTGTATCCCAAATCCTGATCTGTGTATAAAGCGGATTCTGTTCATAGGAACAGTGGACAGTTCCTCCCGACGGCGTATGTTCCATGCAGTCTTTCAGAATATTCATGATTGCCTCCATTGTCCACTCCATGTCCGCACGAATCAGCATTTCACCCGACTCCGGTATATCGACAAAGACATCTGCCCTTAAAAACATTTCCTGCAGATTGTCTGCCGCAAGCATGAGAATTGTGAAGACATCAACATCTTCCCTTTTCAGGGACAAAGTTCCCGCATCAATACGTGATAGCAGTAATAATGCATCTTCAAAATGTGTCATATGGGAAATCTGCCTACGTATCTGCTCCAAATAGATTGGAGATGGATTGTCCTGCATCATCTGCACAGACAGGGAAATAGAAGTAACGGGTGTTTTGATCTGATGGGCGATATTATAAAGATTATCCGCAAAATTATTTTTAGCCTGAACTGCCGCATCCCTCGTCTGGTGCAATTCAGTCACTGTCTTATAGATTTCATCCTGCAATTTAGAAAAGTCGTCTTCGCCCGTTTGAAGAAGAGTGCCACAATATCCCATGTTTACCTTTTCCAGATATTCCGTCAGCATTTTTATGCGTACAATCTCTTTTTGCCGCCAGAATAGACATGTAATAAAAAATAACAATACCCCTGCAAGAAAGCCCACAACAAGAAAAAATGTACTATGCATTCCGGATGGGTTCCAAAGGTCTGACGGTCTGTATCCATATATTAAAATAATATTTTCTTCCGGCAAAACAGACGATCCATATTTATATTCTTTAACAGCCTCCAGCACTGTCTGCTCTGCCTCCGGCTGCTTTTCTATAATTTTCTGGCAGATCCCGCCTAATGCCTGTATATGAGCATGACTATAATAATCTGCCAAAAACATGGAAGTGGCTGAAACTGCAATCAGACTTACAGAAAAGGCAACCCCTACCAAAACAATCAAACCTTTTTTTCCACTCATTCCGGCTCCTCCATTCGGTAGCCTACGCTCCTGACCGTTTTCAGACAGACCGGCTGATGCAGTTTTTCACGCAGGCGTTTCATGGTAACAGTAAGTGTATTGTCATTCACATAGTTCCCACAACTATCCCAGATTTCTTCCAATAACTTCCTCCGCGTGACGGTTTTTCCTTTGTTTTGCAGCAGATACAAAAGCAGCTGATATTCTGACGGGCTTAAACCGATTTCCTCCGTACCGTTATAAACTGACATTTTTTTCAAGTCAATGGATAGCGAACCACAGGATAAGTATTGTCTGGAGGCATCTCCTGTTCTTCGCAGCAAGGCCTTTATGTGCGAAAGTAACACCTCCAGTTCAAAAGGTTTTACTATATAGTCATCCGCACCATTCTCAAATCCAGAAACAATATCACAGGAATCACCGCGAACCGTAAGAAAAATCACAGGCAGCTCCTTCCATTTCAAACGAATCCACTGCACCAGCAGGTTCCCACTCCCATCCGGCATATTCCAGTCCACCAGAACAAGCGTTGGACACATACTGGCTAAGGCTTCTTTTGCACTGGCAACCGTAGAAAAAACCGAAACTTTATAGCCC
>CANOBT010000346.1 GCA_947564305.1 uncultured Lachnospiraceae bacterium
TCCCATCCGGGACTGGAAGATTGAAAGCGACCTGTGGCACCATCCGCGGAAATATATGGTTCCGGCGGTCATGCTGCTGCTTGCCGGGGCGGTATCTGCCTGGCCGATATTGCTGTATGCAATGCTGGTTCTGCTGGCTGTGGAAACGATAGTTTTCATCTTTATGCCTTAGTATGCCAAAAAGCTGCCGATGGCAGGTTTTCTGTATATGCTGGAGGCAGGCAGCATGAAAAGTTTCCTGGTGGAAAATGATAAATTCCAGCTTATAGAGCTGATATTGCCGATGCGGTTGCCATACATCATCATGTGAGTATCTTGATTTACCGATTGTCATTACAAAAGAAAGTCAAAGAGAATGTGCAGTTGAAAATAATGTAGATGCCTCATGCCTTGCAGAATTATATCAGGAGATTGTCTCAATATTTAACAAAATATATATCTGCTGTGAAAATAGGGACTAGAAGTTCAATTTGTTTCTTAATACGATGAATAGGAGGATTTCACAATGAAACTGATAAATAAGAAAAATATGATTCCTGTTGTTTGTATTACATATACGATAGTTTCTGTTGTATTGACTATCTTTGAAATTATTTTGAAGGGAGAAATGAATCCTACGCAGTAAAATATGTTCCTCTTTCTGTTTTTGAGTATTCTGGGCGTTGGTGTTCCTTCGCAGCATTATAGGCTTGAAAGATTTTCGCCTTTAGGTATGATTATCATTCAATATTTGATTGCCGTTGTAATAATTTTGATTTTCCTGCAGCTTCAAAAAAGAAAGTTTGATAGCGATTAAAGCAACCATACCATCCGCTGGAGATGGATTTGAAGGTCCGAAGTTCTTATAAATGCTGAGCATGGATACCGACCCCAAAAACGCCGGAGCTGTGCCCTCCTGCTGGAAATATTCACTAAATGCCATAGTAGTGTTTTATTATTGCATGAAAGGCTATTTTAATGCGGTATTTTTTCTTAAAGACGGTGATTATCGCCCCACTCGCACATACCATCTAAAATAGGAATCAATGATTTTCCACGCTCTGTCAAACTATATTCCACCTTTGGAGGAATCTGCGGATATTCTTTTCTGTTTACCAACTGATCCGCTTCCAGCTCTTTTAAAGTGGAGCTAAGCGTTTTATAAGAAATTTCCCCGATATATTTTTTCATTTCATTAAAACGGACAATTCCAAATTCCATAAGGGTGTACAGGATTGTCATTTTATATTTTCCGTTAATCAGGGACAGGGTATAGCTGAAACCGGTAGTTTCAAGGCATTCTTGTGAGATGCAGCGTTCACTCATTTTTAACACTCTCCTTAAGGTAAGCATATAACCTATGTGTAAGTATCGCACTTTGAGGTGCGTACTTGTTTTATGTTTCATTCTGGATATAATTATAATATCAGCAACAGGAAAAGTCAATCCTGCAGGTAAATCTGAAAGGATATCATTATCATTATGGCCATGCGGTCAAATCACATGTGAGGAGGAAACATATGCAAAACTATGAGTATTTAGGAAAGCCGCTCCAGATTGGCAGACTGACCATTAAGAACCGGTTTTGTATGGCGCCGGTTGGGGGAAGGCAGCATCATCTTCCAGGCGGTGGTCTGAAAGACGAGACAATACAATATCTTGTAGAGAGGGCGAAGGGTGGATTCGGTTTGATCTTTACAGGCGCAATTGCGGCGGATGGTACGGTTGACCCGTATACCGGGGTCGGCCCGACTATTTTACAGAATCCGGATGCGTTTAAGATGACGGCAACGGAGCTGAATGAAAGAGCAGGTGCTTATGGAACAAAGATATTTGCACAGATCACGCTGGGACTGGGACGCAATTATCCGAACCTTCCGGCGCCTTCGTCTGTACATGTATTCCGGCATCCAGGTGAGGTTTCGCCGGAGCTGACACGTGACCAGATTAAATCAAAGATTGAATCTGTGGTAAAAGCCTCAAAAGTGGCAAAGGATTCTGGTTTTTCCGGTGTGGAAGTGCATTCTATCCACTGGGGATATCTGCTTGACCAGTTTGCGCTGTCCATGATGAACCACCGTACGGATGAATATGGCGGAAGCCTGGAAAATCGTCTGCGGGCGGCAAAAGAAATCCTGGAAGGCATCAAGCAGGAGTGCGGGAGTGATTTTCCGGTCAGTATGCGTCTGGGATTGAAGTCTTTTGTGAAAGGGTTTGAGCAGGCGAGCCTGACCGGTGAAGAAGAAATCGGGCGTACATTAGAGGAAGGGATTGAGATTGCGAAACTGTTGGAATCCTACGGTTATGACTGTCTTAGTGTAGATACGGGGATTTATGATTCCTTCTATTATGCCTGTCCGCCAATGTATATGCCGAAAGGGTATCTGGTAGAGATGGCGGCAAAGGCAAAGGAGGCTGTGAATATCCCCATCCTTGCAGGCGGGCGAATGAATGATGCGGATATAGCAGAGGCTGCTATCCGGGATGGAAAGATTGACGCAGTTGTCATGGGACGTGCGGCCCTGGCCGATCCGGAATATCCCAATAAAGTGCTGTCCGGGCATACGGAGAAAATCCGCCCGTGTATTGCCTGCAACCAGGGCTGTATCACAAGGCTCCAGCAGGGAAAACAGCCGACTTGTGCGGTGAACCCGGCGGCAATGCGGGAAGTGCGGTTTGCGCTCCGTCCCTGCGTGAACCCGAAAAAAGTGGTAGTCGTTGGCGGCGGTGTCGCGGGTATGGAGGCAGCGAGGACTGCGGCAATGCGGGGGCATAAGGTCTATTTATATGAAAAGAATGAGAAGTTGGGCGGCAATCTGATTCCCGGAGGCTCCCACGGCTTCAAAAAAGAAGTAAGGGAATTGAATGCGTGGTATCAGAATGAACTCAAGGGCCTTCCTGTGGAAATCCATATGGGGGAAGCGGTTACTGCCGGGCAGCTCCGTGATATGGGTGCGGATGTGATTATTCTGGCAGCAGGTTCTGTTCCGGTTACGCCGAAGGTGCCGGGGATGGATGATGAAAAGGTACTTGGCTGTATGGAGGCGTTTGTCCATCCCGAAAAGGTAGGACAGAAGGTTGTCGTGATCGGAGGCGGTCTGGTAGGCTGCGAAATGGCTCTGGATTACGCGCAGGCAGGCAAGGAGGTTACAGTGGTAGAGGCACTGCCGAAGATTTTGTCGGCAGGCATTCCGTCCCCAATCCCGAACGGTCAGATGATTCCGGATCTGTTTGAATATCATCATGTGAATGTGCTAGAGAACCACCGCCTTTCCGCTGTGGAAGATGGGAAGGTGATTCTGGAAAGCGACGGGCAGAAAAAGACACTGGATGCGGATTCCGTTGTGGTTGCGGTAGGTTTCCGTCCGGTTCCCTCCATGGCGCAGGAACTTAGCGGATGCGGAGCTGTTGTCTATGAGATTGGAGACGGGCAGAAAGTCAGCACGATCCTTCATGCTGTATGGGACGGTTATGAGGTAGGAAACAATATTTAATGATTTA
>CANOBT010000347.1 GCA_947564305.1 uncultured Lachnospiraceae bacterium
CATGCGTAATAGCTTTTATTCTTCAGAACCAGAGAATTGTTTTCAGCGTGAATACTAGGCAAGGAGTTCGCGTTGATCTTCGGCACTGCATAATTTGGCACTATCTGCCTGCTTCCATTATAATCAAAACACATAACGCCATAATCCTTAAACTCGGGATTATATCCGCACTCCACATGCGTCCCAAAATTGATAGCATCCAGAATCGCCCTGCCGTCATTATAATGCTCGAAGTAATAAGATAATTCTTCTCTCGATACATTTGCGCTCTTGTCAACCAAAGCCGCTATGCGCTCTCTTGAAAACTTCCTTGCGTCACTGGAAATTGTGAAACTGTCCCTGCTTCTGCCGCTTCCTGCTCCCGACAAAAGTTGAAGTGCCGCCCGCTGTCTTGCCAGTTTGTTTGTTTTTTTAGAATGCAACAACGGCTGGCGAAGTCCGGCTGCGCCTGTAAAAGCTGTGTTTATCATCTTATCTTTACCCCCTTTTCTTTTAGAAAATGTTTACGTCACAGAGCATTTCATATCTGTATGTCCAATGATGCCCGTGCAAAGGAACTGTCCGTTTTTCTCAGATTATCTTCCACAAGCTCCCTTGTGATACCCTCCAAGGCACCCGAAGGTATGGCTTTACCATATGTCCATGCCGGATCAACTTCCTTAATCGCAGATACAAACGCTTGCGAATACGCCTTACGATACTCGCCCAATGTCCAGCCTGCCGACAACCGATCATCCTTGTCCATTTGTTTATACATATCCATATAAATTTCCGTTTTTCCTGCTCCGTCCGCCATACCATTTTTTCAATATAGTTATTTTTTACATATTCAAACATTTTCTCTTTACTGCTTTCAGGAATATCAATCATCCTTTTATAACTATCTCCCGTTTCATCTGTTACAAGCAGGCCTGTCAATCCTGTAGTCGGTTCAACCCACTCTCCTCTTGCATTATAGTTTTTCATCAGATTCTTAATTGCCTGAACACATGTAAACATACTGCCAGTACAGCCGTCCTTTGCCATTTACCGGATAACGGCTTTATACTGCCTGCTGCCTGTGTCAATACCCGCAGCTTTTAATCGTGACTGTATGCTGCTACTGTTTAATTGCGAAAACTGAAACATACCCGGTAATGTCGAGCCTGTTCCTCCACCCATCTTTTGAACATGATAGTCATAATTAGTTATATTTGTCATAACGCAGCCTCCAACTTATCCGTTACTCCTAAATCCATCTTCATTCCTCCTCCCATATGAAAAATGTTCTTACTTTCTTTATCGCTGGTCTGCAAAATATTTTTCATAGTTCTGGCGCGAACTGTTCCATTTTGGGCGCGAAACTTCTAGTGTAGTGTCAGGTTACTGACAAGGTGTCAGACGCCGCTATTCCATTCATCATGACTGTAAGGCTGAACCTCTTCCTGCCGCCTGTCTCGGCGATCGCGATATCAATATCACCCATATACTTCCTCGCGCATCTTTGTATGTTGGATATGCCAATCCCATGCAGTTTCCCGTTGCCCTTGCTGCTGACCGGCAGCCCGCTTTCTTTGTCAATAGCAATGTCCCCTGAAAAATCATTCTCAACTTCTATAAAGAACAGGCTGCCTTTTACAAAGGAGCATAACCGGATCTGTTTTTCGCCCTCTGCCCTGCCGCATGCTTCTATGGCATTTTCCAGCGCATTATTCAGGATAACCGCAATATCATAAACATCTATCGTCATCTTTTGCGGATAGAAAAAATCAACCTGAAACGGTATCTGTTTCTTCCCCGCTTCCTGCCCTTTCTGGTGGATGATGATGTCCGTGATCGGATTTCCCGTCTGACAGGTAAAGTCTAATCTGCTGACCGTTTCCTCCATTTTCCCGATATAGCTTTCCAGTTCTTCATCCACGGAATCTGCCGTACCTTTAACAAGCAGGGAGATATTGGCTAAATGGCTTCTCATATCATGCCGGAGTCCCCGCATATCGGTATAGATATCCTGTATCTCTGCGATCTCCTTCTGCATCTGTCTTACCTCGTTTTCCAGCAGGGTACGTTTTTCTGTCTCCTCATGGTACTGTATCTGTTTCTGAAATAGTACGACACTGGCAATGATGTCAGAAAGCATCAAGGCACCGACAACAGGCAGCCAAAACCGAATCGGTGGAACGGTCTCATAGATAACAATCCCCATCCCGTTGTTCAGCGAACTGATGATCAGCCTTATGATGACTGAGATACACAGCGCAGCAATGCAGGGTAAGAGCAGAAAGACATTCTCATATGTCTGTAACGGATAGTCCTTTTTGACATACTTCCTGCTTATGAAAAATAGAAATCCGGACAATAACAAGATATAGAACAATACGCATAAGACCGTCATTACGGCATTGTAGACCGTTATCACATTCTCAGTTCTTTCTACCGTATTTAAGATATTCTCTGCGAGCAGATGATCTAAGATCTGATTCCCCCATCCGCTTACCACAATATCAAACGTAACGAACAAATATTTTACCGTCTCTGTCCCCGCTACAAAACTAAAGGTAATAAAAAACTGTTTTTGTATCTCTTTTTGGAAGAAAAACGACTGCATGAACAATAGAATACAGATATTTAGGATGCTCCTGGCAGCTATGCCCACCGGAAACCTGTCGGCTCCTATGGTAAATACCTGAATCTGGATCAGGAAATAAACGCCAGCCCAGATCACCGGCATTCCCCTTTTCTCATACTTTTCTTTCAGAAAACGCCGTGTATAGATAACACTCAATATACTGTCGATCAAGTACATGAAAATCGGAAGCAACAGATCAAACATTGACAATCCCTCCATTTTTGATATACCGCATATAGGCTTTGATAAAATCAGAATATTTCGTCCTTGCAAGGAGCAGGTTATCCCCATTCGTGACCTGTATGTTATCCGCACTGTAAGCAGATATCTTCTCCATGTTTACAAGATAGCATCTGTGGCAGCGGTAAAAGGTACTGCCCAGCCTGTTTTCCAGTTCTTCCATCTTCCCGTAGACTTCCAGCGTTTTGTCCGTTGTATGGATAATGACTTTTTTATTGCGGCTCTCGATATAGTAAATATCCTTTAGCAGTAATCGCTGCTGAGCGCCAAGGCTTTTCACCATGATGTACTTCTTTTCCTGTTCGCAAAAAGCAGATGCCTCTTTCCATGCACGGGCAAAAACCTCTGTAAATTTCTTCTCGTCTAAAGGCTTCAGCAGATAGTGGAAAGCATTGACATCAAAGGCCTCTCCCATGTATTCCCGATACCCTGTCACAAAGATAATAATGCGCCTTTTCCTGCTGTTTTCTTCCCGTTCCCGGATATGCCTTGCCAGCTCCATGCCGGACACGGAATCCATTTCAATATCAAGAAAATAAATGTCGAAGTCCGCTCCGGCATGGAGCAATTCTTCCCCCGACTGATACTCTGTGATATCCGCATCCGTCACCTGCCTTTGTATCAGACG
>CANOBT010000348.1 GCA_947564305.1 uncultured Lachnospiraceae bacterium
AAAAAAGCAGCATAATCTTTCAACTTTTTTTGTCCAAAGTATTGACATAGATCCAGTATTGATTTTTCAAGGTTCAACACACCATACGGTGTGGGAAGTTTGAGTAAATAATGTATTGTTGGCAGAAAGGGGATTGCTATGGAATTATTAAAAAAGCAGATTGGTGTTGTTTTCTTAAAACAAGAGAGTGACGCACAGTATTTTATAGATAAAATGGACGAGCTATATCAAAAGGCCCAAGGGGATTTAAAAAAGAAAATTAAACAGCAGAGGGATTTGGCTTGGTACGGTAAGAAAGGGGAAGATAATGTCGCATATGAACTAAAAAATAGCGGTATAGATATGTATGTTCTTCGTGATGTCTATCTGGAAATTGGAGAAGTATCGGCGCAAATTGACTACATCATAGTTACTAGAAAACGCACATATGTTGTGGAATGTAAAAACCTTATTGGAAATATAGAGATAAATAATGCAGGCAATTTTATTCGTACATATGAATTAGGAGGGAAAAAAATAAGGGAGGGTATATATTCTCCCATCACGCAGAATCAGAGACATCTTCAAGCAATTAAAGAAGTTAGAAAATTAAGTATGTCAAATTTTCTCACGAAGGCATTATTTGAAAAAAATTTTGAAGAACATTATCGTTCTGTCGTTGTTCTGGCAAATCCCAAAACAGTATTAAATGCGAGATATGCCAAAAAGGAAATTAAAGATCAAGTAATTCGTGCAGATCAATTATCGACATTTATCAAAGAAATGGATGCAAAATGCAAAGACATAGGGATGAGTGCAGAGCAGATGCAGGAACGCGCTATTTTTTTTCTAAATAAAAATCAACCTAATAAATCAGACTATGTAAAAAGATATAGGGAATTAGTAGAGGAGATGGGGCAATCCACTGAGCAGACAGCAACCTGTAAGATAGATGATTTGAATGAGCATGAGGGAACAAAAAATAATTCAGTGGAGGAAATAAGGGTTTTGCTTCGGGCATTTCGCATGGAACAAAGCAGAAAAGAGAAAGTAAAACCTTATTACATTTACAATAATGAACAGATGGAGAGACTGTTGGAACAAAAACCTTGCAATAAAGATGAATTACTAAAGATTCAGGGTTTTGGCCCCGCTAAGGTGCAAAAATATGGAGATGCTATTTTGAGAATTTTGACCTTGCATCTGGATGGAGATAATAATGCTTAAGGTATTTTCGGATCCCCAAAGGGTAGCATTACAATATATCATAAGCGAGCTTGTAGATGACAAGGAATTGTAAGAGGCCTAGCAGGAATATGAAATAAAAATTTGCAGAGGACAATATTTAACATGTCAATAATGAAATATAGACTATGTAAGCGACAGAGCAGGGAGAGGTGATATATAGTGTTACAGGAAAGCAACCGCATAGAATTTAAGTCCACACTTAATGAAAAGCTGGAGAAAGAAATCGTAGCCTTTTTAAATAATCATGAAGGCGGGATTTTGTACATTGGAATTGACGACAATGGACAACCTGTTGAAAATCCGCAAATTGATGCTGTACAGCTAATGATTGCGGATAGAATTAAAAACAATATCCTTCCTTCAACTCTTGGACTATTTGATATTGTTACCGAAATAATAGAGAATATTGCTGTGGTTAAGATCATTGTGTCCAGCGGACTTGAGAAACCTTATTATATTAAAAGCAAAGGAATGTCACCGGGCGGCTGTTACATGAGGCTGGGAACATCCACACAGCCGATGCCGACATCTCTGATTGATGAACTCTACGCAAAGAGGATTCACACAACGCTGAGAAATATACCTTCACCCAGACAAGATCTTACATTTGCACAGCTTAAGATATATTATCAAGAACGGGGGTTGGAGTTGAACAGGCAATTTGCTAATAGTCTTGAATTGTTTACCCCAGACGGGAAATATAACTATGTCGCATATTTGTTGGCTGATGAAAACGGCATTTCAATTAAGGTTGCAAAGTATGCCGGGAAAGATAAAGTAGATCTGATCGAAAATGAGGAATATGGATACTGTTCTCTCATCAAAGCGACAAATAGTGTCTTGGAAAAAATGAAAATTGAGAATGTTACCAAAGCAAAGGTGACCAGCACAAAGCGCGTAGAAAAGAATTTGGTGGAAACAGTTCCGATGCGGGAGGCATTAATCAATGCTATAGTTCATAATGATTTTTCACGGGAAATTCCTCCGGTATTTGAGATTTTCAGTGACCGAATGGAGTTTACTTCATATGGGGGCTTGATTGCTGGACAAAGCGAAAGAGATTTTTTTAGTTGTAGCAGTATGCCAAGAAATCGGGAATAGATGCGTGTATTTAAAGATTTGGGTTTGGTGGAGCAGCTTGGGTCAGGAATGAGCCGCATCTTGAGGGTATATGATAAAGATATATTTGAAATATCTGAACATTTTATAAAAGTTATTTTCCCGTTTTCATTTATAGAAGAGAATAATTTGGATATCGGCAAATTATATGGCGATGAAAATGGCGATGAAAATGGCGATGAAAATGGCGATGAAAATGGCGATGAAAAGCAAATATTACTGATTTTAGGGGAAGAGCCACGTATTACAGCCAGAAGGATAGGAGAAAAGACTGGATTCAGTACCAGAAAAGTCAGCCGAATTATTAAGAAACTGCGGGAATCGGGAAAAATTCTCCGTATAGGCTCCGATAGGAAAGGGTACTGGAAAATATGCAGATAGGAGGCATTAGTGAAAAGCAATGGCGGAAGTGGCCTACAAATATATACCGGAGATGCCTTTTCACCTGATCGAGGACTCCTGGAATCTGGATGCCTTTCATCCCAAGCTACTGATCCGCAATCAAAAGACCTGGTTTTTGAAAGGGCAGCCACATTTGACCATTTGGAGAGATTTATTGCCTATGGCGGAGGCATGGATCAGGGAGAGTACCTTCCCGATCCGTGTCGGAAAATCTATGATGAGGAAGGTCGGCTCATAGCCATTTTGGGTGAACTCCGGGAGGAAGATAAAGAAGAGGGTTGGGGCTGGTGGGATGAAAGCATCGACTATTCCGGACAGATCGGAATACAGTATCGTGACGATGGTACGGTGAGCAATATGGAATATATTCGTTCTCCCAACAGGTACAGAACCTTTGACAGCAGCGGGGACATAGAATATGACGAAAAAGGACGGATGCTCAGCAATGAGTATTATATCACCCACGGAAGAGATATTGACATCTATCTGTATGAGGAAGACCGCGATATGCCATGGTGTCTGATACGCTGGTGTTGTTTCGTTTTGGGATTTGAGGATATTTACCTGTTTTTGTCCCAGGAGCCGTGACGGATTTAGATATACCTGACTTTTACAGTTTCACCCTCAAAAATAACGTAACCGCCAAATAATGATGCGGTCCGATATAAAATCGCCCCAGCCCTTTGC
>CANOBT010000349.1 GCA_947564305.1 uncultured Lachnospiraceae bacterium
CTGACAGATACCGGGGGACATTATTATGAGGGTTCCACCGACATTACAAGGACCGTAGCGTTGGGAGAGATTACGGAAGAAGAGAGGAAACATTTTACCACGGTAGTATGCAGTATGCTCCATCTTGCATATGCCAGATTCCTGCAGGGCTGTACAGGGATGACACTGGATTACGCTGCTCGGGAACCTTTCTGGAGACAGGGATTGAATTATAATCATGGAACCGGCCACGGGGTTGGATATCTGGGTAATATCCATGAGCCGCCGGTTAATTTCCATTGGAAACGTGTGCCTGGAAAAACGAAGTATCCAGCTCTGGAAGTGAATATGGTAATCACGGATGAGCCGGGAATCTATATCGAGGGTTCGCATGGAATCCGGATAGAAAATGAATTGATGGTTGCAGAAGGGGAGAAAAATGAATACGGGCAGTTTTTGCATTTTGATATCCTCACATTTGTGCCTATCGATTTAGATGCGATTGCTCCTGAACTGATGACAGAGCAGGAAAGGAACTGGCTGAATGACTACCATCAAGAAGTGTATGAAAGGATTTCTCCACATCTGACAGAAGAGGAAAGAGACTGGCTGAAAGAGTATACGAGGAAAATATGAGCAAGGTTTTAATTATAGGCGGAGGGGCTGCCGGAATGATGGCGGCAGTTACCGCCGCTGGAAATGGACATGAAGTCCAGATTTTTGAAAAGAATGAAAAGGTTGGAAAAAAGCTGTTTATCACAGGTAAAGGACGATGTAACCTGACTAATGCCTGTGATATGGATACGCTGTTCGCTTCTGTAGTCAGCAATCCAAAGTTTTTATACAGTGCATTTTATGGATTTACAAATGAGCAGGCTATAGAGTTTTTTGAAAGTCTGGGACTTCGGATGAAAACGGAGCGCGGAAATCGAGTATTTCCCGTATCAGACCATTCTTCTGATGTCATTCGCGTGTTGGAAAAAGAGTTGGACCGGCTCGGCGTTCAGATTCATCTCCACAGCGAGGTAAAGGATGTACTGGCAGAGGGAAATATTTTTTCGGGATTGATTCTTAGAAATGGTAAAAAAGCGATTGGGGATGCCTGTATCATCGCTACCGGAGGGCTGTCTTACCCATCCACAGGAAGCACAGGGGACGGATATCGGTTTGCAAAAAATTTCGGCCATCAGGTGATGGAACCTGCACCCTCTTTGGTTCCCATGGAAGTGAAGGAATGGTATGCAAAAGAACTTCAAGGACTCTCTCTGCGCAATGTAAGTGCGTCAATATATGATGGAAAGAAGAAATTATACGAAGAATTTGGTGAAATGCTGTTTACTCATTATGGAGTCAGCGGCCCAATAATCCTCAGTGCCAGCAGTGTAGTTGGAAAAAGACTGCGATCAGGAAAGGAGCAGGGGAAGCAGCTGGCATTGAAAATAGATTTGAAACCGGCATTGACGATGGAGCAGTTGGACCAGAGAGTGCTGCGGGATTTTGAAGAGCAGAAAAACAAGCAGTTTAAAAACGCAGTTGACAAGCTGTTTCCGGCAAAGCTAAAGCCTGTCATGATTGAACTCAGTGGGATTCCTCAGGAAAAGAAAGTGCATGAGATTTCCAAGGAGGAACGTCGCAGGTTTGTAGAGTTGATGAAAGATTTTCGGATGACAGTGACAGGATTGCGGGGATTTCAGGAGGCGATTATCACCAGGGGCGGCGTGAGAGTTCAGGAGGTAGAGCCTGGGACGATGGAATCCAGGCATGTGAAGAATTTATACTTTGCAGGAGAAGTGTTGGATTTAGACGCTTTGACCGGAGGGTTTAACTTACAGATTGCCTGGTCAACAGGATATGCGGCGGGGAATGCTGTTTGCTGATTTTTTTTTAAAGGGAGAAAGGGAAATGGGATATAATATAGCGATTGACGGACCGGCAGGTGCAGGGAAAAGCACTATTGCAAAGCTGGTGGCAAAAGAAAAGGGATATATTTATGTAGATACCGGTGCGATGTACCGGGCGTTGGCAGTTTATTTTCTGGAAAAAGGGATTGCTGCGGAAGATACAGAGCAGATTATTGCGGCTGTCAGGGAAGCGGATGTAAGTATCCGGTACGAGGATAACGTTCAGCAGGTGTATTTAAACGGTGGAAATATTACGCACAAACTTCGTACCGAGGAGGTAGGCAATATGGCATCCATGACGTCCCCAATCCCGGAGGTGCGGGAAAGGCTTTTGGAACTGCAGCGTTCTCTGGCGCGGGAAAAAGATGTAATCATGGATGGCAGAGATATTGGGACAAATATTCTTCCGAATGCAGATGTGAAAGTCTATCTCACTGCCAGTGTAGAGACCCGTGCAAAGCGTCGATATGAAGAATTGACGGAAAAAGGCGTGAGTTGTGATTATGAGGAGATTGCAAAGGACATTCAGGAACGGGATATGCGTGATATGAACCGGGAGACGGCACCGCTTAAGAAAGCGGAGGATGCTGTTCTGGTAGACAGCTCCGATATGACGATAGCAGAAGTAGTAGAGACAATCATAAAACTGTGCCGATAAAAGGCAGTGAATAAGCTGAATGAAAAGAGGAAGCACATCCATGAAGGTGAAATTAGCGAAGACGGCCGGCTTCTGTTTTGGAGTGAAGCGTGCCGTGGATACAGTTTATCAGGAATTATCCAGGCATGGCAATGAGAAAATCTATACCTATGGTCCCATTATCCATAATGAGGAAGTAATCAAAGATATGCAGAAGCAAGGTGCAGTCGTTCTTCGTTCGGAGGAAGAATTGGATGCTGTCATGGAAGGGACTGTCATTATCCGTTCTCATGGGGTAGAAAAACGGATTTACGACAAAATGGAGAAAAAACAGATTTCTATTGTGGATGCGACTTGTCCTTACGTAAAAAAAATCCACAATATTGTCAGGAAAGAAAGCGAACAGGGGAAATTTATTATTATTATTGGAAATCCAGATCATCCGGAGGTACAGGGTATCCGGGGATGGGCCGGAAAAGATGCAGCAGTCGTCCAAAATCCGGAAGATGTAGAGAATCTTTCCATAAAAAATGACAAAAAAGTCTGTGTTGTTTCGCAAACGACATTTAATTACAAGAAATTTCAATATTTAGTTGAAATTATCTCCGAAAAGAGTTATGATATAATTGTTTTAAATACAATCTGCAATGCGACGAAAGAACGGCAGACGGAAGCTCGTCAGATTGCAGAAGAGGCGGATGCAATGATTGTGATTGGCGACAAGCACAGTTCCAACACCCAGAAGTTATTTGAAATATGTGCGAAAGCATGTAAGGATACGTACTACATACAGACACTTGACGATTTGAATTGGAATCAATTAGGGTCAGTGGAAACAGTAGGTATTACAGCAGGGGCATCCACGCCCAACAATATAATTGAGGAGGTTCAAAA
>CANOBT010000350.1 GCA_947564305.1 uncultured Lachnospiraceae bacterium
AGAATGTAGGTACAAAGAAAGTTTACCACTGACCGATATGTGGTATATAAATGGCCGGATTGAAAGTATAGTCCTTCGCCGTAAGGCGAGGGACTTTTCCGTAATGAGGACATACAAATGAAGAAAACAGGCTTTTATATTATCAAGGACAAATTTTTTGAAGATATGTCAGACACGTATCTCAAAGGAAATAAGGCAGGAAACAGACCGCATTAATATTGTTTTGAAGATTCAAGTACCGGGATATACTGGATGATACCGTTGTCCAGCCGCATTGGGTCTTCGAGGATTGAAAAATCTTATGAATTCATGTATACTTAGAAAAAATCAGAATGAGAAATCAGGATTTGGGAGGATAGGAATATGGACTTATTGTTGGATAGAGATTATGAGCTGATAGCAGAAGCTCAAAAAGTAATTCGTTTAAACTACGACCAGGAACATTATAATCATACTGTAGGGGCCGCCATACGTTGTAAAAACGGCAAGGTATATGTTGGAGTAAACCTTTACTCTTTACATGGAGCTTGTGCGGAGCAAGTGGCAATAGGAACAGCAATCACAAACGGAGAAAGGGATTTTGATGCCATAGTTGCAGTCAGAGGAAAAGAGGGTGAAATCATATCGCCTTGTGGAAACTGCCGTCAGATATTGCATGATTATATGCCAGAGTGTGAAGTCATTGTGTCTGAATGTGGAGAACCAAAAAAAATCAAGGCAAAAGAACTTCTGCCTTTTTCTTATTCGGTTGAATAACTTCTAGTTTTATCAGGAGCTACATACAAATTTTTTGTTGGAATTACATCTGGTGTAATTATTGACATTACAACGAAAAGAGGATAAAATATCAGGGAGGAAAGAGAGGTGTTGTGCAATGCAGATTTCAAGCAGATTTACTTTGGCAGTCCATATCTTTGCCTGCATAGATGTATTTAAAGATGAATATAAGGTAACGAGCGATTTTCTGGCAGGCAGCACGAATGTGAATCCGGTGATTGTCCGTAAGATACTGGGGCAATTAAAGGCGGCAGGGCTTGTGGAGGTGGCCAGGGGTTCCGGTGGGGCTTCAATCTCTAAGCCTTTAAATGAGATTTCCTTTCTCGATATCTACAATGCGGTTGGATGTGTTGAAAACGGAGAATTGTTTCATTTTCACGAGAATCCCAATATAGACTGTCCGGTGGGGAGGAATATCCATGCGGTTTTGGATGATAAGCTGATGCGGGTGCAAAAGGCCATGGAGACCGAGCTGTCTTCCATCACCTTAGAAGATATCAGGCGGAATACAAAGGAATTAATTGATTGAAAGTAATTGGAATTTGGGGCTTTGATGTGGTAGTTGACGCATTTGGTGCATGGGCGGAAAGAGAGCTTCCCCTGCATAGTTCATCCCTGAAGGTTCTGTGCGATGTGCTGTCCGGTACAGACATCCGTCTGTTGGTGGTTGGCGGTGCCGGAAGTTTGTATGTAAATCCGGAACATACAGCCTGTGTTGCCGATGGCCCGGATTTCCCGGATATGTTTAAACCACTTGCAGCAGCAATGGCAAAGGCACTTTCCGAGCTCCGGCAGAGGAATGATGTAAAGTGGACTTATATAAGTCCTGTCGGGGATTTCCAGGCGGAGGGCGAGCGCAGCGGCGAATATATCCTTGGCGGAGAGGAATTGACACTGAATGAAAAGGGTGAGAGCATCATCAGCTATGCGGATTATGCCATTGCCATGGTGGATGAGATTATGAAGGGCGGACATATAAAGGAGAGGCTCAGTGTGGTTCGGAAATAAAACCGGCGTGTATGAGGACGAAGGGAAATACTTTGATATATTGACACGATTGTTCGGAGAAATGAAGAAGGCATTGGATTGGAATGAAGTATTTTCCAATAACCAAATTATCGTGCAGATACAGAGGGAAAGTGCTATAATATAAAGCATGATTTAAGACATGGGAGATGAAACGGCATGGAAATAAATGCTGAGGATAACTTTACCAATTACGGCAGTAGCAGCGCATATTCAATGGGATCATAGAATATGGGGATTGGGCCGTATGGTTATAAACGGGCGTTTTGTTGTGCTTTGATTAGAGCTGTTTTTCCATAATGTAGTTCGTCAAGGGGATATTTGACCTGATTACTTGCTGTTCTTTAATTATGTTATATCCCCTGTGGAGAAAGAACGGCTTTGCAGTGATGGAAGCGTGTGTGGTTATTTTACTTACTTTCGGGGCATGTTCCAATTTATCGCAGATAGCGGTGGCAATCCCTTGGTTTTGGTAGTCCTTATGGACATACAATCTGTCAAGATAGCCTGTCCTGTCAATATCGCCAAATCCTGCTATGATGCCGCCTTGTATGGCAACAAGAGAAAAATGCCGGGATAAGGATTGATTCCATTCATTTATGTCTGCATTGCCAGCTGCCCAGGCATTCAACTGTTCATCTGTATAGTCTTTAGCATTTATGGCATGTACGGTTTGGTAAAACAGTTCTGCCAGATATTTACAGTCCGAGGGGAGGTACTCTCTGATAATCACTTTTTTCACCTTTCAATCTGGTTCGGGTAGTCTGGAAGCCTCTTATTGAATGCTTTGACTAAGTCCCAATCCTTGCTTCTATGTTTATAAGGAGTATAGTATATATGCTTAGAAAATGTCAAGATACTGGTTACTGTTCACCTGATTACTGCCTGATTCCACTTAAATTCTCCTAATAAGGGATGTTGTTTTGGGAGAAAAAAGAATATCCTTCCATTATAAAAAGTGAATGGAGGCAAGTGAAATGAATCAATTGTTAATAGGAAAGTTTATATCACAAAAAAGAAAAGGGAAAAATTTAACACAGGAACAGTTGGCAGAAAAACTTGGAGTATCTAATAAAACTATTTCAAAATGGGAAACAGGTAAATGTATGCCAGATTATTCGGTAGTTAAAAGCTTATGTGAAGAATTAGAAATTACCGTTGCAGAATTAATGGATGGAGAGCCTGCTGAAGAAAAAAGCGTTCGTGCTTATGATGAAGAACAGATTATGGATTTGTTAAAGCGGACACAGGAGCTGGAAAAACAGAAGACCCTGCTTTATGGAATCCTTCTAATGGTGATGGGTGTTGCTTTACAGGCACTTTCACACACTTTTGGCGGCTCCGATGTAAAAGATTTTTTTGCCGGACTTCTTCTCGGACTATCAATCGCTGAAATGTTAGTCGGTATTTATATTGTCGGAAGATGTATGGCAGGCAGATAAACTTGATGAGGTCTTTTGTGCGGAAAATGCGCTGGCTATCAGCTCATAAGTGTTCAGTAACCGGGTTGCCTATGAAAGCGAAAAA
>CANOBT010000351.1 GCA_947564305.1 uncultured Lachnospiraceae bacterium
ACAACATCCGTATTTATATCCATTTTTTTATCCTCCGCCGGAGAACTGCAAAACAGTCGTATGATTCACAGTTCCCTTCATTGCAAATATTACTTTGCAAGTTCTAACATCCGCTCAAGAGGTTCTACCGACTCTCTGCGAAGTTCATCCGTTACTTGAATTTCGTTTCCGCCATTTTTCAAAACATCTCTGATTTTCACAAGCGTAATCTTCTTCATATCGTGGCAGACAGGCTCCGTCCTGGTAAAATAGAACCGCTTATCAGGATTCTGCCGCTCAAGCTCAAACCGGACGCCATTTTCCGTACAAATGATAAATTCCTGGCAGTCACTCTTTGCCGCATAAGCTATAATTCCCGATGTACTGCCAATATAATCCGACATATCTCTGACTGTCTGAGGACATTCCGGATGTGTTAAAACCTTTGCAGCAGGATGGAGTTCTTTTTCTTTTCGTATCTCCTGTTCCTGGATCTCTTCATGGACAGGACAGTATCCTTCATTATAAACAAAATGTTTTTCCGGCACTTGCGAAGCCACAAAATGGGCAAGATTCCTGTCCGGAATAAAGAAAATATTCTTGTTTGGCAATGCTTTCACGATCTTCACTGCATTCGCTGAGGTAACACAGACATCAGAGAGCCGCTTTAATTCAGCCGTGGAATTAATATAGCATACAACCGCCAAATCCTCATATTCTTCCCGCATCTTTTGGATGGTCTTTGCATCCGCCATATGTGCCATGGCACAATCTGCCGATATATCCGGCATCAATACCGTCTTGTCCGGATTCAGGATTTTGGCGCTCTCCCCCATAAAGGATACTCCGCAGAATACAATTGTCTGTTCTTTTAAATCTACTGCCACTTTGCTTAAATAATAAGAATCTCCTATGTAATCCGCAATCTCCTGGATTTCAGGATTTACATAGTAATGTGCTAGGATGACTGCATTCTTTTCTCTTTTTAAATCCTGGATTTGTTCTGTAATATTCATGAATCTTGTCTCCTTTTTCAAAACTTACACCATTATAGCACTGAACAAGACATCTGACAAGACATCTGAGTTTACAAATGTGATTTACATGGATAATTCTGTTTTCCCCATACGCAGGGCATTTAACAGCTCCCTTTGTTCTTCTATCAATCCGCAGATATGCCGATCAGATATCGTACAATTCTCAAACATGAATTCCAATCTTAGTTCATATTCTTTTATTTCTCTTTCCTCCTCCTCTTCCTCTTGTAACATACGTCTCCTTTCCTGCCAGAATTCTTCCTCCTGCTCCATTCTTCTCTTCGCCTTTCTTTTACATTTTTCTATAGAATAGCATTAAAATTGAACAGATTGAATTCTGATATATGCGCCGCCGAAATTCTCTCCATTATCCATAAATTCAGGATTTTCCGGGGTAATATAGAAAATCTTTCCCCAGGATGACACCTGGATTCTTCCATCATCGGAAAGTCCCGTAACCGTCATCGCATGCCCTCCGCCCTTATGAACGGCTTTCCCATCAGAATCCACCAATCTCACCGGACATGTCCTGATAATAATATGGTTTCCCTGTCTGATTTCTTCCTCACATTTTTGGTATACTTCGCTTGCACTGCATGCTATGTTCTCAATCTTCACAGCTTTTCCATATATGTCCATATACCTTTCAAAACGGTATATACAATCATCTAATGATGTTCCCCGTCCGACTGTTTCCGTGAAATCTTCATTCTTGTCATAGACATCATATTCCTGCCACATCTTCCATGACTTTCTATGATTGTCACTGGCACAATAAAGATCCACAATAAGCTGATTATAGTTCACGTATTTGATGCCGATTGCATTGGTCAAAAAAAGAGGAAAACCAAATGTCTTCTCAAACTCTTCTTCTTTTCTCCTGTATTCATCCACGATAATATTTGCAAAAGCTACGTATGCACACCCTTCATCGCTTAATTTTATCAGAAGTCCCGTAATCTCTTCGTCGGAATAGTCCGCGTATTCCTCATATTTATGGATCATATTTCTAATCGATTCCATGTCTGATGCCAAACCTCTTTTCCATAGCATATATGGTCCTTTCTGTTCTCCTCCTTTGTCCCCATATCCCATGGCGAGACGCACACCGATATTCTTAATCTGCTTTTTCCATTCATTATCTGGTTTTCGTACATATGCACCGTTTTGAAAACCACCCGCAATCTGCGTCAATCCTTTTTGTATCAATACGTCAATATCTTTACCATCCACAAATAAATGTTGAGTTTCTGCTGCAATCTCATCAAATCTTTCCGTTTTTTCCCTCCACCTCTCATACAGCCTTTGGCTGTTATCTGCCATACGTTGATACTGCTTCGTTTTAAAATGATAATATGCCTGCAGAAAAATATCCTCTGTTGCTGCCATCCGATTTCTGTAGAACTCCTCATTCGACAGGAAGCTTTCCTTCATGCTTAACGAATTTTCCATCTGCCCGTATATATTCTCCCCATCTAGCAGCTCACTCCCCACAAGCCTGCCAAAACTCTTAAAATCTTCTGCGTCCGCAATATTTGCAATCTGCATTGCCTCTATAATAATGATATAATCTTCGAGTTGTTGCTTTAAAGCCTGAAAGGATTCAGTCTCAACTTCCGGGTTCCGAACAAACTCCGCTATACAGCTGCCGGCAATCTCCAACGACTTACAGTCTTCTTCCAGCCGGCTCGCCGCTTTTATACACTGTCTCTTTATGGCTTCCGGATTCAGGTAATCACTTCTTCGCATCAAACCCACCTCCTATGGCCGCGCCGTTATCTCGGGATATCGGTTTTTATTTTCCCCAAATCTGCCTAACATCCTGTCAAATTCCTCAAATGCCATATTAAGACCCCTGATATTTTTCGCCTCCTGATCCAGCATAGTTCCCAGACTCGCTATTCTGCCCTGTGCCCTCTCATATGCCGTCTTGCTATTTGCATTGGCAGGAAGTGTTGTTTTCATATCCTGAGGAACTAGGGTCACATTTTGAAGATACACGGCAGCGTTCTCTACGCTCATTGCATTTTCCTCAACTCTTTCACAATTAATCTGTATTCTATCCGGCATTTTTCAACCCCCCCCCCCCACAGATTGTCCGAAAACCCTTATTTTCTGCGGTTTGTAGCCATTTTTAGCATCAAAAATGCCAGATATATTTCTCTCGAAATAAATATCTGACCTTGACAACTGAATAAAGTGTATATTGGGGTATACCAGCAGCATCCTGCCGCCATTAACTCCATCA
>CANOBT010000352.1 GCA_947564305.1 uncultured Lachnospiraceae bacterium
ATATAAAACAATCTTACTCATAATAAATCTCCTCGTAGTATCTCTCAAGAGTTACCTGTTTATATTATATCCCTAAAGAGTCAGTTTGTCAATATATCCAACAATGCCCGCCAATATTTCTCCGGAAGCCGCACCCGTCCCTCCTCGTATTTCTTATAAGACTGCAACGGTATATCTGCCGCAGCCGCAAGCTCTCTCTGTGACATTCCCATTTCCCTCCGTGTGCCTTTCAACAATTTCGGCACATCTGTACTGTCTATAAACTTATGATACTCATTACAAAAATAATATTCATCCAGCCCCAAATATACCGCCATCTTCTTTAGCATTTGCACATTCATATGTTCCTCTGAAACTTTACCGTTCATATAATTGAATATGGTTTCTTTTGCATATCCAATCGCTTTGGCAATCTTATATTGCGGAACCTTTGCTTTGTACATACAATACCGAATCCTGGCCGAAATACTCTGCTCAATCTTCGCCTTATCCTCAAACATCCCCTCGAATACTTTTGCCGATTTGGTTAAAACGGCTCCCTTTGTTTCCACTACTATACCATCGGCAAATCCACGCTGCTTTCCATTATCGCAGGTCTGCTCGAGCCGGAAAAAGGTCTGATTAAAATCAATGGGAAATACTTAAAAGAAAGCACCACAAACGTAGGCTACATGCTCCAGCACGACGAACTCTTTGAGTGGCGCACCATCTACAACAATGTAATCCTCGGCCTGGAAGTACAGCACATGCTGACCGCCCGTACCAGGCAGCGGGCCCATGAACTTTTAGACCTCTACGGGCTGCGACAGTTCGAGGCATCCCGCCCGTCCGAGTTATCCGGCGGGATGCGACAGCGCGCCGCCCTGATCCGCACTCTGGTATTAGAGCCAGATCTTTTGCTGCTGGATGAACCTTTTTCCGCATTGGACTACCAGACACGGCTGACCGTCGGGGACGACATCGGCCAGATTATCCGAAAAGAGGGAAAGTCAGCCTTGCTTGTAACCCATGACCTGTCAGAGGCAATTTCCCTTGCCGACCGAGTCATCATTCTTACCGGACGCCCTGCCGCCATCCGGCAGACTATCCCGCTGATTTTCGACCTCAGCGAAGATACACCGCTGAACCGGCGCAACGCCCCGGAATTCAAAACATATTTTAATCTCATATGGAAGGAGTTGAATACAGATGAGTAACCTGTCAGCAGGACAACAGAAATATCTCCTCATGCACCGCAGGCATAAACGAATCGTCAGGGTATCCCGGGTACTGATTCTGCTAAGTTTTTTATTTATCTGGGAATTCACCGCCAACGTAGGAATCATTGACTCTTTTATCTTCAGCAGCCCCTCTAAGATTGCTCTGTGTTTCTTTGAGATGGTTCTGGATAAGAGCATCTTTCTCCACCTTGGAGTCACCTTATACGAAACGATTCTTAGTTTCCTGCTCGTAATTGCCATCAGCATTCTGGTGGCAGTTGCCCTGTGGTTTAGCAGCAAACTATCCGAAATATTAGACCCCTACCTGGTCGTACTGAACAGCCTGCCCAAATCTGCGTTGGCGCCGCTTCTAATCGTATGGCTTGGCGCCACCAAGACTACCATTATCGTTGCAGGGATGTCAGTCGCCATTTTCGGAAGCATCCTGAGCCTTTACACCAGCTTCACCACCGTTGACCCAGGTAAAATCAAACTGATTTATACCCTGGGCGGCAACCGCTTCCATGCCTTGTCAAAGGTAGTACTGCCAAGCTCCATCCCGGCAATCATCAGCAATATGAAAGTCAATATCGGGCTGTGTCTTGTAGGGGTAATTATCGGGGAATTTCTGGCGGCACGAGACGGGCTTGGGTATCTGATTATATATTCCAGCCAGGTGTTTAGATGGGGAGGCATTCTGATACTGTGTGATATTGTTCAATTCATATATTCTATAAATCTCCTAATTTTGCAAATCCTGTCTGCAGTGCAGCATATTCTTCCCATTCCACATTTTTCAAAATATCCTGTCTCTCCACAAACTGTGTTGCCGCTGTCCTCACAGAAAAATATACGTCAAACTTAGCTTTCGTTATGTACCGTCTCTTTGACAAGTATCGTTTTTCAGAATCAACACCGTCAATAAATGCATTTCCTTTCGTTATTATCTCAGCATCATAATTATCTTTTTTAGAAACGGCTTCTAATAAAAATGTCTCCATTGCACCTGTATCTTCAAAAGGAACCACTAACAATAGCAACTGAAATCGCATTTCCTTTCCATGGCCATTATGATAATAACACTCTACCCAGCAGTCGTTACATACATTCATATCAATCCTTACATTCCCTTCATTTAAAATATCTTCTACATTTTTTGAAAACTCAGCTTCTGTCCCCGCATCATCACGGTCTGTAAGGATTACAATCCTGTCAAATGCTTCTGATTCTGACGACAAATTGTTATATTCAACCATATATTGAAATCCCGGTAAAAGATTTTTAGCTCCTCCACATCCCCTGATACTCAGACTGTCACTCTCTTTCATCATCGTCCGTACACTTTTAAAATATCTGCTATTCGATTTCTCATTTGACTTTCCTTTATCTTCCCATCCGTAGACTTTCCTCATAAAATATTGTAACAAGACATAATCTGTTGAACCTTCGCACAAAATAATATTTTTCATCTTATCTTAACTCCAATCCCATCTCGTCCTGAACCTCAATCGCTTTCTTAGCGCCCAATCTTCTCACAGAAATTTCTTCATTTTCTTTATACATGGTATATACCGCAATATCCTCCATAAGTTCCGGGGCACATTTTAGCACTTTATCTATTGCCTCTTTGCTATGAGAAGTCATAAAAACCTGGACATTTAATTTTTTACACGTTTCCAGTATCCATCTAAACGTCTGTTCCATTGCAGACGTATGGATTGCTGTTTCAAACTCATCCAATAACAAAATTCCATTTTGAGCCATAACAGCCGCGCTTATTAATGACAATGCTTTTTTCATTCCATCTCCATATACATTCAGGGGTAATGCTTTCTGATGGGATTTGGACAAAATCTGATATACACCTCGTCTTGTTTTTGAATGATTAGAGTAATTAATACTAATAATGCCTTCATCATATTCTCTTAATATATCTAAGATTTCTTCAAAAATTCTTAGAGATCATCTGGCCATCTTGAAAAACCTGGATGAA
>CANOBT010000353.1 GCA_947564305.1 uncultured Lachnospiraceae bacterium
CAGCGAAACTTAAAGCGGGCAGGTCGGAATCCATGATCCAGTGATAGGGGGTTCCGCCAATCTTTAAGACAGTATCCACGATCCCGTCCGAGAAATAGGCCAGCAGGATGAAGAGGACGGAGCGGATGCTCAGGCGCACCGGGTCCTCTGCCTCAATGCCGGCGCCTAAACCGAAGTTCTTGAACAGCTGCCATACCCAGTTTAAGAGGATGATGCCGATAGCCAGCGCCACAAAGACCTTATACATGGTCTCGGCGGCGGGGAAGTAGCGGAGGAATACGGTCATGTCACAGCCAAGCGCCCCCAGGACCGAGGTGGTCACAAGGTCAAGGCCGTTCATCACCTGTTCGGCGATCCATTCCACAATGCCGTCTAAAATACCCATAAATGCTTACTCCTTTCCGGCGGTCAGCCATTCCACTTGCCATCCGCAAAGAACGGGGTGATGTAGGCCATGATGAACCCCAGGCCGTTTAAGATCGCCCAGGTGATGCAGATGCGCTTCAGCCATGCGCGGCTCTCGTCCACCGTGCGGCCGGAGCGAGAGAAGTTCATCATCAAAAGGGCCACCGAAGCGGTGACGATGGCGGCCACGGTGGAGATGAGCACGATCTGGTTGTAGACGTCCTTCATGATCTCCGTGGCCTTCGTCCATACATCCGAGGCATAGACCGGCTGCGTGGCCATCAGGAACATCATAAAACTCAGGAATACATAGTAGGCGGCCTTCGCAGGGGAGAACCTGGCTTTGGGCTTTTTGCCTGCCGGGGCAGGCGTCTGCAGTTTGTTTTTCAGTCTCAATTTGTGGACCTCCTTTAAATAAGATTTGGTTGTGAAAGAAAAGACCATGCCACGGTAACGGGCATGGTCTTCTTTCTTCCGGACGGGAGGCAGGGAAAAATCGGCTCTGCGGTCAGAGGCGCAAAAAAAGCACCTCTTTGGAAAGGTGCCATGCCAGCCCGGATTGCTTCTGGATACAGTTTTAAGCATATTTAGTGTAGCATATCCCTATTTACGGGGAAAGAGCAGAACCGTGCCAATTTTGTGCGGAATTGTGCCAATTTCGTGCCAGGATTTTATGGTGTAAAAATGAAAAAATTATTTGAATATTTGCAGAAAAACGGGATAGTGTCCTTTATTTATATAGCATATGGGTTACATCCAAAATGTGGAAGACCCTTTGCACCTTGACAATCTTACAGCACCATTCAGGAGTTATACAGGTATAGACGGATAGTGTGCGATGACCATGCGTGAGCACGCCCTCTGATTAAAGATTGCATAGCAATACCTGAAATACGCGGCAAAAGAATTGGCGCAGGAAATGACCTGATTGAGTGTGCATAAATTTTACCTCTTAAATTATAAGTAGAAAAAGATATGCTAATTGCAGTTGAAAAACAGGATGTTCAATTCGTATAAGATATATGAAGATACTTTATATCAAATGCCAGACTGATGCCACTTCGACTGCAAAAATCGTTTTATGATAGTGAAAGATACTAAAAACAGGGAAAGAGAGGATATAGAGAATGGCAGCAGATATAGATAATGAAGCGGCAGTTGATCAGCAGGTATACCTGGCAGGCGATATTCAGCGCATGCTTGGAATAGGAAAGAGTAAAGCTTATACCTTCCTTGAAGATGTGTATAAGCAGAAAAACCCGCCGTTCAGAGTTCTTAAAATTGGTAAGCTTTTTAGAGTGCCAAAGAAAGGATTTGATGAATGGCTGAATGGTGATTTATAAGAGAGGTGATTTAATGAAACAGCCAGCAAAGAAAAAGGGAGTTGTCTTTTATGAAGAAACATCCTGGTTTCATAGAGTTAAGCTGCTGCAGCCAGATGGTTCTGTAAAGTACAGCAAACGCGGAGGCTTTCAGAGTGAGGCAGAAGCGGAGGCAAGCTATTACAAATATGAAGAAGAGTTTAAGAAAGCTTCCAGAACTTATCAGATGTCGGCAAAACCTAATGCAGATGTTGATTTGAAAGATTATTTGCTTTATTGGTTTGAGGATATATTTTCACAGAGGATTGAGAATACAACCCGCATGGTATGTGCTTATGTACTGTACGACCTGATCCTTCCGAATATGCAGCAGGATATAAAATTGCGATATGCAAATGAGGAATATTTTGATTCCCTGCTGGCTGTTGTATCAAAGGCATGCGATTCCGCTGGCAACAAATCCAGAGAGTTCTTGAACATGGCAATGAAAGAGGCTGTAATACAGGAATATATCAAAAGGAATCCGATACCTGCAACGAAATCATATCCGAGAAAAAAGCCAACAATTATTATTTTAAACAAAGCAAATGTGAAAAAACTTCTGAAAGCTGCTTACAATAGCGGATGGTATCTGGAGATTCTGCTTGGGTTGTTCTGCGGACTCAGAAAAGGTGAAATTTCAGGTTTGAAATTCGGAGATTTTGATGCTGAAAACAGGACAATCTATATTCAGCGGCAAATTACATCCAATCCTGTTATTCCAAAGGGTGAAAGAAAAATCAAAACGTATGAAGTCATAGAGAAACCGCCAAAGACGGACAATAGTTACAGGCTATTGAGGATACCAGAGGCTGTGGCTGCGGAAATTGAAAGAAGAAGGATTCTGGCAGAATCTAATAAGCAGCAGTATGGCGAACAATATTTTGACCACGATTATATTTCGTGTCAGGAAAACAGTCTGCCGCATTCAACTGCCGCTATGAACAGCGCTTTGTCAAAACTGTGTTCCAGAAATGGCCTGCCCCACATTACGGTTCATGGTCTGAGACATATGTTGCCACTATATTGGTAGAGCAGAAAGTTCCTTTGATTAAAATATCTGCCCTGTTGGGACATGCAAGTGTCAATACAACCTTTGAATATTATTGTGAGGTCATGGATGAGAATGAGCAGATTATCACGTTTATGAATCATACGTTTGCTCCGGAAGGGAGTGTTGCGACATGCTAGATTTGAGCTTAAAAAATTATGTCGATTGGAGAGTGTCACAGGTAATACCTGTGCGCTCCGGCTTCGGCTACAGAGTATTCCTGAAATATCCGGATGGAAGCGAAAAACCACAGCAGAAGTTCGGATTCAAAACAGAGAAAGAAGCAAATAAGGCAAGAGAGAAGACCATCGCAGAATTATATAATGGTACGTTTGTTGT
>CANOBT010000354.1 GCA_947564305.1 uncultured Lachnospiraceae bacterium
CGACATGGAGGTACCGCAGATAACCCGAACCTTGAAATCCCAAAAGGCTTCTTCAGGATATCTTCCCTGTTCCTTTGCTTTGTTGTTGTCATTTTTAGCTGCTGCGGATTACGCAGTTTTTCCTGCTTAAATCCGCTTGACAGCCATCCGTCAGAATGACAGCTGGCTGTCATGGGCTTCGTAATGATCTCTTTGATGCGTCCCGCAGCAGTATAGCTGTATTCTGTTAAGGTAATGGCACTGTTGTCGTCAGGATTTCCGATATTATCCTTGCCTTTACCCTCTTTCAGATATTTCAACCTGTCATCCCGTCATACGCATAATACAGGGGCTTCCCGCTCATATCGGTCTGGCTCTTAAGGCTCCCGTCCCGGTAATAGGTGCAGGAGAGCACTTTCCTGCCGTTATTCCACTTATTCAGGAGTTTCCCGTCAGGGCGGTACTCGTAGGTATAGCAGAAGCCGCCCGACACGGACTTCTTTAGCTGTCCGAAGGAGTCATACTCCCATGTGCCCATGATCTGGCGGTTTCCTTTGTTATCCGTGCAGACCTGTAATACAGGCTTTCCGTAGACATTATACTTCGTCTCCGTTACGGTGCCGTTGCGGTCAGTATGCCCGGTCTCCCGGCCTTCCTTATCGTAGCGGAAGGTCTTGGTATTGCCGCTCTGGCCGGTGATGGCGCAGACTTTCCCCTGACTGTTATAGGCGTAGCGGATGGTGTTGCCGTTGGCGACATAACTACCGCTAAAGCAAAAGGCAAAATGAAATTCAATTAAGTAGCGCTGTGCCACCTTTTTCTCCCGTGTTCATCATTGCCTTTGTAGTGGCACTCGCCGTCGTGCAGTGCCATATCATCACATCATCTTTCTGATGTATCTACTTGGTATAGCATCTGCCAGCCATACTTTTTCATTGCCAAGGTAAAATTTTATTCCATCATTCCATGCTGTTTTTGCATCAATAATTAATATACAGGGCTTATCATCATGACGTTTCCCTACATTTTCAGCAGTCTCAATATCTTGTGATAAATGAACATATTGCCTGCTTTGGGGTAATAAGCCATTTCTTACAATTGATTCTAAAAATAACTTTGCCGTACCATGATACAAAACATTTGGTGGCATTTTTTCTTCTTTTAAAATCTTCATTGGTATAGAATGTCCATAAAATGCCCTGATTTTACCATCTGCAATTTCATGACGCTTCTTCTCAGATTTTTCGATCATCTCATGCAAATCTGTTTCACAGACATTGCTCCATTTCTCGCTCCTATGCAATGCATCTAAAAGCTGCTCAACCGGAACCCAACCTTCTTCATTCATTTCTAGTTCATATTCCCACGGAGCATGACGCAAAGCATAAGAAATTTCTTTACTTAATTCTTCAAATCGCTTCATTCTCCGACCTCCGCAATCATTTCATCAATTGCATCTCTAAACCAATCCCAAAAGCATTTATATTCTTTTCTTTGTTCAAATCCTTCACCTGCAAAATCATGAATGATTTGGACACTATTGCCTTTTTCTACTTCAAAACATGCTATATCATCACTATCATCACGTCTTGCAAAAGGAATTAAATTTCTACTCGGATATCTAGACTTTAACCCTTCTATTCTAATATTTACCTGCTCATTGCTCATTAAATACCAAATTTCAAAATCTACTAAATTTAATTCAACAATTTTTACAAATTCAGCGGGGTATACATAATTACTATAAATTACGCTGATATTATATAATTCCATACTCTCCTCCACTATTACTTTATATTTTCCATTTCAAATGAACCAAAAGGATTTGTATTTCTAAAAGACGCCTTTTGCTTTCCTATTCGCAGTTCAATAGCCTCACCCCATGTTGTGGGAACGCCCTGTTTAGTTGTGAATCTTTCAACATACTCTATCGGTAATGGATCGTTATAATTATGTATTGTTGCTTGTACATCAATTCCTGCTTCTCTCGCAGAAACTACACGAGTATTATCAATAGTAGTATATACTCCATCTGGCATTTCAACAACATCTATCGGATCACCTTTCCAACCATTCTGCTTCATACTATCAATTATTTCACTTGAACCATTAACGGATGATTGACTATATCTTATTTCGTTAGGGTTTATTGTTGCTGTATCACCCTTTCCTACCTTGTTCTTTATCTTATCCTTGATTTGGCCAAGAGGATTCTCTCCTGTTTTCTCCATCGGTTTCGCCTGCATGGCACGGTACATAACCACTGCAGATGCAAGCTGTGTCACTGTATCTGCCAATGTACTCGTAAATATCTTATGCTCTTCCGTCCATCTGGCAAACGAATCAGTTTTGATTTTCTCATCTGTCGCCGCGCAGTCTTTTCGCAGCATCTCTATCATTTCTTTGTTTAAATAATGTGCATCCCATCCTTTCACTTCATCCATACCGTTCAGGACACCCGTAGTCTCCAGTCCATTCATAAAATGATCAAAAGCACTGGCATCACAATCCGGCAATAACCTTTCTAATGCTGCCCTGATCATTTCACCTTCCGGATTATTCCTGTCATAAATCGTCGGAAGAAATATCTCCCCTCCCTTTTGCGCCATTTGATCTTCCAGAAATGCAATTGCTTTCTCATACATTCCTTCATTCAGATACAGGCTGCCATATGGATCCGTAAGTATAGCATGCAGCCCCGGATATTTTTCCTCCAACTCCATGAACAGTGCCATCTGCCTTGCAAATGTTTTCTCCTGCCCCGATGTTGCTACATGGATCTCTATCCCCTCCGCCATACAAAGCAGAGTGGACTTGGTCGTAATAATCTCCTTTCCATTCACGATCACATTCTGCGGTTCTGGATTTTCCCATCTGCTTGCCAGTTTCATCTTGTCTTCGCACAGGAGTCCTCCATAGCATTCTCCGAAATGATCAATATTGACAAATGCTTTACAATCATCCACATATGCCTTCGGAAGGTTGTTAATATCGATATAATCTGTTTCCAGCATCAAAAAATTATGTTTTGATCCATATGGGCACCACAGTTCTGCACCTAATACTAAGGGCTCCGGCGGCGACTCTTCGAAATTCAAAAAACCT
>CANOBT010000355.1 GCA_947564305.1 uncultured Lachnospiraceae bacterium
CTGACAGGGGAGGAGTCATTAAGAGATACGGCACATTTGAGGAATTCCAAAGGAGTGCTTAGGTAACTACGGGTTATGCTGGGCAATCTGTCCAATCGTAATTATGGTATTTGGCGTCATGAAAGGAAATGTGTTAATGAACGAAAAACTTACATTTAGATATGCAGAAAGGAATGATATTCCCTTAATTTTACAATTTATAAAAGAACTTGCAGCTTATGAAAAATTGATAAATGAAGTTGTTGCAGATGAAAAGACATTGGAAGAATGGATTTTCGATAAACAGAAAGCAGAGGTTCTATTTGCTGTTGTGGATGGCGGGGAGATTGGATTTGCGCTTTTCTTTCATAACTTTTCTACGTTTCTCGGAAGGGCGGGTATTTACCTTGAAGATCTGTTTGTAAAGCCGGAATATCGTGGGAAAGGTTATGGAAAAGCAATTCTTATAAAGCTGGCGGCTATCGCGGTTGAACGCGGGTGCGGGCGATTAGAGTGGTGGTGCCTTGATTGGAATAAGCCTGGTATTGATTTCTATCTCTCGCTGGGGGCAGAGCCTATGTCCGATTGGACAGTGTATCGGCTCACTGGAGATACACTGTCTAATCTTGCTGTTTTATCAGGCGACTGAGAAGTAAGGCTCACGGCCGCGGCATTGATATTTCTGCCAGACTTGATGATGGAGTACGAGAACGAATGGAGGGGTGAGAGATGGGTGATACGAGAATCAACTACGATGAACAGTTTGGTATCGAAACTTTTAAGAGGAGGATTTGCTCGGAACTGGGCGAACCATTTTGGCTGAAGCTGGCAGATGGCCTTGCCGGATATGGAAACCGAGGCTGACTGCAAGTGCCGCAACATGTATTCATTTATAAGCCGGTTAGAAACGATGGCAGATGAGAAAACTGTAAGGAGAATTCTTTACAGAGTGCGGCATGGATTACATCCGTCCCAGTCTGCGTGGGCAAGGGAGGAGTTCCTTAAAATCGGTGATTTAGATATGTTTCTTCAAAAACATCTGGAAAGAGAGACAGAACGTTTTGTCGAATTAAACCGGGAGCATAGAGATTTCTATGGACAGGAGATTACGGATGAGGTATTGGAATTCATTCAGAAAAACCCATCCATGCTTGCGCCAGTCAGACATGGAAATAAACTTCACTGCATGGCCTTTCCATATAATATGAAGGAATATCTTAATGCTGCGGATGATACGATGCGGCGTTACCATGCCTGTCATTGTCCGTTTGCGAAGGAATCTATTTTGTCTGATATGCCGGTATCTTCGACTTTGTGTTACTGCAGCCTTGGTCATGTGATGAATTTTACAGAGGCATTTCTTGACAGGGAGCTTGAGGGCAGAGTGGTACGATCTGTGCTGAACGGAGATTTGACCTGCGAGTATGAAATTATGATTCCAGAGGAAATTATGAAGACAGAGAATGAATAAGATCTGCTAAGAGATATGGGGTGTTTGGATGGTGGAGGAGTATAAAATGTTGTTAGAGTTTATAGTATTATCGGTAATTGGTATTGTTTTTTTAATAATCGGCTGGCTTATTTGGAAATGGGAGAAGATAAATCTCATACATAACTACCATTATGAGAATGTAGCAGAAGCGGATAAAAAAGCATATACAGCACTCATGGGAAAAGGTGCGGTCACAATTGGAATAGGAATCATTCTTACAGGAATTATTGATTTTATTACACAGATTGGATGGGGGGATTGCATTTGGAGGTTGTCTTATCGGTGGATTGGAGTTTATGGTTTATGCAGGGATGAAATATAATCAGTGGAGATGATGAATATGAATATAAAAACAAAGCAATTTCAGATATTAACCGATATTAATCTTGTATGGAATTTTATGACAGATATATACGATCCTTATTTCGCTAATGGAGCGGCAGCTCCTTTTTTCGAGTATGCGCTTACATCTAAATGGATGGATAAAGAATATCTCCATTTGAACAGGCTCTGGATGGCTGGAGATATAGTAGTGGGGTTTGTATTTACGGAAGCTGTTGTCACGAGTGTCTTTTTTAATTTACGCCCTGGATACGAAGGACTAGCTGATGAAATGGTTGAGTATGCACAGAACAGCTTCCCGGATTTGGGCGGAGAAAGAGAATTAGTGATTTTTTCAGGCCAGGAAGCGCTGATACGGGCGGCAGAGAAGGAGGGATATAAGGTATCATATGAAAATGCGGACTTTCTCTTTGATTTCAGGAAATCGGGATTAAGTTATGATCTTCCGGAGGGATTTCATTTTGTTGACCCGCTTAAGTGTGATTTGCTGAAACTTGCCAAATGTACATGGAATGGTTTCAACGCCGAGGAACTTGGACCTTTTAAAAACTGGAATATTCCGGATTCCGAAATACCTTGGAATCCGCATAAAGCATATACTGGTGTGGTGAATTCTGCGGTCGCGCCGCCGCCACACGCAACCCATGAGTATAATGTCATTATTGCCGATGAAAATGAAGATTACGTGTGTTTTTCAGGAATGTGGTGGGTTCCGGAGAATAAGCTTGCCTATATGGAACCGTTGTGTACGGTGCCGGAATATCGGAGAAGAGGATTGGCAGCGGCAGCGCTGACACAGCATTATAGACGTTTAAAAGTATTAGGGGCAGAATACATGACTGGCGGCGGTGATGATTTCTACAGAAAGGTAGGTTATGGAGAAGGTATACACTGGCTCCATTGGAAAAAGCGGAGAGGACATAATTGGCTAATGGAGGTGTGTTAATGAAATACGAAATAGCAAAAAAAGAGAACATTGAACAAATTTATCAATTGGTACAGAACACGATTAACGCTATTTATCCTTTATATTATCCTCAAGGAGTAGTTGAATTTTTCCGTGGGCTTCATTCAAAGGAAAGCATTGCTGCAGATATAGAAAATGGCTTTGTTAGAGTTTTGTTATCGGGTGATTGTTTAGTAGGAACAGGAAGCTGCAAGGAAAATCATATATCAAGACTGTTTGTTTTTTCCGATTTTCAGAAAAAAGGATATGGCAGTTATATTATGCAATGTCTTGAAAAAGAAA
>CANOBT010000356.1 GCA_947564305.1 uncultured Lachnospiraceae bacterium
CCTCACTTAGTTCTTATATTTTACATGAGATATGCACTATATGAAATGCGTTAAGTTACCTGTTTGTGTGTATTATATTGCGTGCTTAGCTTTTTGCAGGCAGGAAGAAAAAAATTCAATTCTTTATATGTCAGAAAAAATGCAGTAAGTAGTTTGTTAAAAAAACTTTAGTAGCAGGGTGGAAGTATGGGACTTGCAGATATGCAGTATATGAGGTGATCATATCCCATATAACACATGAAATGCGATTGGTTTTATATGCTGTCAGACTGGTAAAATGTCAGTTTGGCAGTATTTTTTATGTAAAAATAGAGCCTGCTGACAGGCAGCACTGCCGTTCTCCACCCTCGGAAATCTTTGAAACAAATTGATTTTGAAGATTTTGGAGGGAAGAATATGAACGAATATGATTATACAGGAAATAAAACAAAAAATTACTTTACTGCATATCTGCAGAAATGTATCCGGTGGAAACGGCGAGATTATTTAATGAAGAGGAAGAATATCAGCAGCAAGGAGAAACGCTTGGAAGAGTCATTGATGGAGAATAGATCTACAATAGATGAAATGCTGGAATTACGTTATAAGGAAGAAAGTCTCTTTAAAGAATGTGAAGGCGTATATCCGGAATGGCACGAATTATCAGACAAAAGGCTTGTAGCTTCTCTTTTAAACCTTTGTGAAGATGAGAGACTTTTCATTTTTCAACATGTATTTGAAGAAAGGACATTTAAAGAAATAGGATACTTGAATGGAGTCAGTGACGACAAAGTAAAAAACACCTATTATTATGCTATCCGAAAAATCCGTAAATGGATGGGAGGTGATAGATGATGGAATTTGAGGAGATTTTGCTTCGGGCGAAACATGGGGAAATGAGGGCTATAGATCAAATTGTAGAAATATTCCGTCCAATGTTGATCCGGAATGCAATGGTAAGCGGGAGATTTGATGAAGATTTATATCAAGAACTTGTAATGGAAGTTTTAAGATGTATTCACAATTTTAAAATGTTCTAAGTTTTCATAATTTTTATGCTTAGCACATAAAAGCGCAGTCTATGTTTAAGCATTAGAAGACTGCGCTTTTGGGTTAGATATCCAACCCGTTCACACCACTGCAGATAAGTTTTGTGGCAATCTGAATGATATCTTCCAAGGGAATCTTCTTTCCATCGGCAACCCATTGCTTGTATATTTCCAGAGTGCTCTGGGATACATAGGTCATAATGATATTTTGAATATAGGGATTTATGGATTTAGAATCTGATTTCCAGGTTTGGTTCATGATATCATTTGTGATCTTGCGGCTGATATATTTATAGTTTCCGCTACAGGTGATTCGTTCTCCCGCTTTCCCCAATTCTTCGCTACACAGAAAAAATTCCCGTGTGATTTTATCCATATCACGGGGGCGTTCCAGTCCATGTGTACGCTTAATAAAATTTTCCGCCATTTTATTTTGAAGTTCTTTTAGCAGGTCATCCAATGAATTGTAATGGAGATAAAATGTTTTTCGGTTAATTCTTGCCCGTTCTGTCAGTTCTTTAATAGAAATCTGTTCATAATCCATTTCGCAGATCATTTCTTCAAAGGTTTTGTGGATTGCTTCCCTTGTTTTTAGAATACGTAAATCTTCTTTCCCTGAGATTGACAAAATAGGACCTCCTGGTACAGTGTTTTTTATAGTATGATATGAATTGGATTGATGGTCTGGCATTTACGGATATTATAATCCATATGAATTGCAAAATCAATGAGTGAGTAGGAAATGGACAGATTTTGAAACCTGCGGTTTTGGAATTATGCCACATTTTTACTGATAGTGTGGTATAAACCACAGTGCCTGTTTAAATGGTGTTGAGGGAAAGGTGGTTTTTGGATATGATATTCGCAAGAACACAGATTTTATTGAAAGGGTGCGGTATATATGGACAGAATTTCGGACAATTTAGAGCTCTATAACGGAGTAAAGATTCCAAGGTTAGGGTTTGGAGTATGGCAGATCCCGCCGCTTAAAACAGCAATGTGTGTGAAAACAGCAATTAAAACGGGATACCGCAATATTGACACTGCGGAAGGATACATGAATGAAAAGGGCGTAGGGGAAGGCGTGCGTCAGGCTATGGATGAATATGGATTGAACCGGGAGGACATCTTTGTCAGCACGAAACTCTGGAATGATAACCGGGGCTATGACAAAGCAATGAAAGCATTTGAGGTTTCTCTGAAAAAACTGGGGCTGGAGTATCTGGATCTGTACCTGATCCACTGGCCGGCTGTGGCCAGATGGCATGATGACTGGCGGGAGATTAACCGGTCCGCATGGAGGGCTTTTGAAGAGCTGTACCGGGAGGGACGGATCAAAGCCATCGGCGTCAGCAATTTCCTTGCCCATCATGTGCAGGCGCTCACTGAGGACAGCGACATCAAGCCCATGGTAAACCAGATCGAATACCATCCTGGTTTCGGACAGGTAAAAAGCGCAGAATACACCCATGAAAAATATATCACGGAAAATGCGGATGTATTTGATTTTTCTCTTTCTGAAGAAGATATGGCAGCCATTGACCGGATTCCTTACTGTGGGGGAATGATGTTTGATCCGGACAGCGCCAGGTCATAAATGGGGGTAACGGAAAATGAGGAGAACACTGCTTGCTGTCGCTTTAGGGATGGGCCTGATGTCCGCCTTGTGTGCCTGCGGGAATAGGGAAAGTGAAGGAAACACTATGGAGATGATTGGGTCCGAGTCCGCTGAAGCGAACATAGGAAATCAAAGCGTGAGAAATTCCAGCCAGATCGATCAGACAGAACAGGAGGCGGCGATGACGACAGGATATGAGACAAGAGAAATCCATGTGGATAAGGAAGGAATGGATATTTATGGAGTTGTTCATATTCCCTCCGGGACAGAAGGAAAGATGCCCA
>CANOBT010000357.1 GCA_947564305.1 uncultured Lachnospiraceae bacterium
CAATCATAGAGGAATTCATGAGATTAGAAAATCCGCAGGAATATTTGGCGCTTACTCTTAAACAAAAGTTTATTCGATACTAAATTGTGTATAAATATAATATAAACTATCCGGCAAAGATGGGCATCTATGTGGAGGATAAGGAGTCTGCCTATCTGCGGTGAGCAATGGTGTTTTGAGAGGGTCCTGTAGGAAGTGTTCCAAGCTTAGGGGCTTTTCATGAGTCTTGAGCAGTATGTGTTGGTGGTAAATTATGAACCATGCGTACTATATAATAAAAGAACTGCCATATTACAGGAGATTCCCATAGATTTGAACTTTGACAGTTGAATCGGTTTTTTCAGTTAGAATATTTTTCCTGCGCAGCCATGGACTAGGTCGGGAGATCCTTCAGAAAATTTCTGGTAGTATCTTCTGCGTGTGCTGTCAACTCGGTAAGCAGATATTCCAGACAGCCGTAAACTTTCAAGTCATTGACTTTGGCTGTTTCTACGATGCTGAAGAGGATTGCATTTGTTTCGATGCCATGAACAGAGTTGATGCATATCAAGTTTTGGCGGCTGATTGTAAATGACTTGATGGCCTGCTCAGCAGGAAGGTATCCATCGGAACAGTATAGCAGACTGCCTGACGGAAAGTCACATATTTCAGTGGAAAAGAAATCGTATAAATGATATAATCAGATTGGCAATACATAGAACGTTTTATGGAGGAGAACAGTTTTGCATGAAGAGCAAAATGATACATCGCCCACTGACGGCAACGCCATTCAAACGCGATTCTGTCTACAATGAAACAGAGCCATGCAGGATGCTGCGGCCCTATGTCAGATGTTTTTGGGGTGGTGAGTATGACTGTTTATCTGACGCAGGAACAGATGGATCCGCTGAAATAGTGATTCCTGATACCTGCGTAGATATTATCTACCGTATAGACAGTGCGGGAAATATTATTACTTCCGATTTTATCGGAATCAATGACAGAGCCTTTCTGTCTTCCAAAAGTCATAAAGCAGGATATAAGATATCTGTGTTTGCGATTCGCTTTTATGCGTGGACGGCTTATGTCTTTTCCGAGGACTCTTTCGCCGGAACAGTAAATGGAAGATATGATGTCAGGGAAAGGTATAACTGGCTGGATAGAGAATTACGTGGCCGTCTGGCAGAGCCGGGAAATCTGACGGATCTGGTTCGATTGACAGAATTCCTTCTCTTGAAAAGACTGGAGACCGCAAGATCCAATGAGCTGGTAGACGGAGTGATGAACGATATTCTTTTGCATCAGGGGGTGTTAGGAATCAATCAGTTATCAAAGGAAAATTTTATAAGCAGCAGGCAGATGGAAAGGCTGTTTTGTGAATATATCGGAATGAGTCCTAAGAAATTGAGTAATCTGGTGCGTTATCAATATTTGTGGAAAGATATTGTCAGCCAGAGCAATTTTGATATGGCGTCTGCGGTTTTTAAATACGGATATACGGATTTGTCGCATATGATGCGGGAGTTCAGGCGCTATCATTCCATGAATATCCGGGCAGCTAAGGAACTGGCTTTGCGGTAAAAAGTCGAAGTATTTTATATGTCGGAAATATACAATACAACTATTCCTGTATGTAGTACAATTAAAAATATTTTTTGCCGCTTGAATTCCACTGATCGAAGGAGGTATTTACATGAACACAAAAGAAACTATTTTGATCCGCGCTGCTGAAATTATTGCTCAGCGTACCGTGCGTCAGGACAGGGACAGTTTCGGCACTCTTGTTACCGTTGACCCGGACGGTTCGCCTGTGCCTACGACCATCAGTCCTTCCCATAGCGAGGGAATACGCTGGATTACTTTTTGCACAGGCCGGGGCGCGCCAAGCGCTGTGCGTCTTGACCGGAACCCAAAGGCCGCCGTGTGCCTGAATTCCCCCACCTATCACATTTCCCTCATCGGTACAGCCAGGGTCTGCACCGATCCGGAAATCTGTCGGGAGATGTGGTACGAGGGTCTGGCGAATCATTTTTCCGGTCCTGATGATCCCAATCTCTGCGTGATTCAATTCACCACGCAGCGTTACAGCCTGTTTGTAGATTGGGAATCATTGAAAGGGGAAATACAGCGTTGACAGAGGTGAAGTGAATATTATTTGAAACATTGGAGGGAATGAACATGTTTTTAATACCAACGTTACATTGTGGCGGTCATTGCGCAGAGGTGATCGAGTTATATAAAAGGGCGTTTCATTTAGAAGTTGATTGGCAGGGAAAAGATGAGAAAACAAACTTGATCTATCATACAGAGGCAAGAATTGGAAATCAAAGAATCAGGCTGTCTGATGGCGGCGTTGGAAAGGAGATTCAAGCGGATTCGCTGTTTTTGGCTGTAGATTTTGATACAGTTGCCGAGGTCACGGAGGCATTCAACATATTAAAGGAGGGAGGAACGGTGCTGGAAGAACCTCATAAAACGGATTTTGCAGCTTGTATGAGTGCAGTAAAAGATAAATTTGGATTTAAGTGGTTCTTGATGGTTGAGCTTTCCGAAAGCTAAATGAAATGATGAGATAGAAAATTCGGATGGAACTTGAATCTATAGGAAAGATTTGTTTGAGGAGGAAATGAATTATGCTGATACCCCACTTACATTTTTGCGGCGATTGCGAAAAGGCAATTACTCTATATGAAAAAGCATTTAATACCAAGGCCGAAAGTATTGTACACAACTATGATTATGCGCCTGACGGATGCCAGGGTGATAATAACATAGCTCATGCGGTTATGTACATCCACGAACAAAAGATTTTTCTAAATGATAGATTTGGGAACAAGGACAAATCTCTCGATTGTGCCGTCCATTTAATCGTTATGTTTTCATCTGTCTCTGTCTTGGCAAAAGTATAATACTGCAATGTATACTGACGGTAAT
>CANOBT010000358.1 GCA_947564305.1 uncultured Lachnospiraceae bacterium
GAGAGCGAAAAGACTTCCATCCGAATCAAGACCAGAATCCAGCAGTTGAAATTAGACGGACTATATACGGGCGGGGCATTGCCCTATGGATACCGGATCGTGCCGAGCGGAATGAAAAACCGGAAAGGGCAGGAGCTGAAGAAATATGAAATCGACCTTGAGCAGTATGTAGTGTATCGGAAAATTGTTGAAAAGACAATCAACAACGGCACAGGCAGTTATGTCATGGCGCATTTCCTGAACGACCAGGGATATAAGACAGCCAACGGGAAGAAATTTACCAGCAAGTCGATTCTGCGGATACTGTCAGCGTCACTTCCGAGGGGTTGTACCAGTGAGGGCGAAACTTCGGAAGCATTGCAGCGATTAAGGATTATCAGTGACGAAGAAGCAGTAAGGATTGACGAGATTCTGAAACAGCGGGCGCAAGTCGATGAAGAAAAACGCCAGCTTGCCATACGGACAAAGGGTGAGGCGATGTTGTCCGGCAATATCTTCTGCCAGCATTGCGGCGGGAGGATAACAACCACCCACCATAAAGACCATTATTTCCGTAAGGACGGGAGCGAATACCTGAAAGATGTATTGAAGTACCGCTGTTACCATAAGGCGAACAAACTTTGTGAGTGCGATGGGCAGACAAACTACATTGCCGCAAAGGTTGATGAAACAGTCAGCCAGATTATGCGTCAGGTATTTGAGGGCATGGACGGTGCGCCGGAAGAAGAAAAGTACAAGGAAATCTTGAAAAAACAGCAGGCGGCACATACCGCCAGCAGACGGAAAACCGTGTTTGAACTGGACAAAGATAAAAAGCAGTTGGAAGTCTTGCAGCGTGAGATTGGAAAAACACTGTTGGGAGAAAGCCTATATTCACCGGAAGATTTGAAAGAGGCAATCAATGTGGTAAAGATAAGAATTGCAGACAGTGAAGAACGTCTGGAGAAGCTGGACAGCGATATGAACCAGAAGAAAGAGATGGTAGAAGCCATCCTGCCAGCCTACCGCCGCTTTAAGAGCTGGGCAGAGGAATTTGACACGGCGGACTTAGAGCAGAAAAAAATGATTGCCTGCCAGTTGTTCGACCGGATTGAGCTGGGGAAAGATTATAACATTATCATGCACATGAATGTTACCTACCAGCAGTTTTGTTCAGAGTGGAAATCGAAAAACAGCAATCAGGTTACAGCTTGATGATGATATAAAAGTGTGCTTTTCATTGAGCAGAGGCATTATGAGTGTATCCTTGTTGCATATATACAAAATGCAAGTTGATATGGAAAGCACAATACACAAAATTTCCCAAAAATCAAAAAAATGCTTGCAAAAGTTACGAAATCATGATAACATAAACAAGTCGTGAGAACGACGTTGAGAAAGAATATTTCTCCCACTCTTATCGGTGTGCGAGCGCACCCGTTGGTAGAGCACGCGGCTGTTAACCGCGGGGTTGTTGGTTCGAGCCCAACTCGGGGAGTTTGAGAAAGCCCGTAGACATTCGTGTTTGCGGGTTTTGTATATCTGAAGATAAGAGAGAAGAAATTTTGACAGGAATATACTGTTAACCGAAAAAGGTTAGCTTCAATGGCTCAATGAAATAGTAGCACATATGAAAAGCTTAATAATGATTTTATGCAGAATGGTAGATTTTAGTTCTGGTTTGTTTAAAACAAGAATGGTAATTAAGAAAGATTTATAAAAAGAAAAATTATTTACGGGATGTACGAAAACGTAGGTAAAGCTGTGGCTTTCCATGTAATGAAACCTTGTATTGGATTTATGCAGGGTTTCTTTTTTGTATTAATCAATTGAAGATAAACGGGAGATAGATTATAATATAAAAGAACCAGACAAGTGAAAGCAGGAAAGAAAAATGTTAGAGCATCAGGGTGCTGAATGGAAGGAAATTTGGAAAGATGAATATTTGAAATGGATCTGTGGATATGCTAATGCACAGGGTGGAACACTTATTATTGGGAAAGATGATAATGGGGATATAGCAGGGATTCGTAATGCTAAAAAACTATTAGAAGATATTCCAAATAAAATTGTTTCCACGATGAATATTATTGCGGATGTAAACCTTATAGAAGAGAATGGATTAGAATATATAGAAATTATTGTTGACAGTTATCCGTTTCCGGTTAATTATAGGGGAAAATATTATTATCGCAGTGGTAGTACCATGCAGGAAATAAAGGGAATAGAATTATTAAAATTTCTTTATGAAAAGCAAGGGAGAACATGGGATAATGTGCCGATACCAGGAGAAACAGCAGATAGTTTAAGTAAGGAAGCATTACAGGAATTTAGAAAAAAATCTGTTTATAAAAAGCGGTTAAGTAAAATTGCGGCAGAAGTTAACGACAAGCTATTGTTAGAGAATTTGAAGCTATTTGAAAGAGAAAATTTGATACGGGCAGCAATTTTAATGTTTCATCCCGATCCGGAAAAATGGGTAACAGGCGCATATATAAAAATTGGATATTTTGGAGAATCGAATTCTGATTTGAGGTATCAAGACGAAATCCATGGACCGTTAATTTTACAAGCGGATAAGGCGGTAGAGTTGATTTATACGAAGTATATGAAAGCCTTGATTGATTATGAAGGTCTGCAGAGAACGGAAACATATATGTTTCCGATGGAGGGATTTCGTGAAATCCTGCTGAATGCCATTAATCACAAAGATTATAGTACCGGAATTCCCATTCAGATTAGCATTTATGAAGATAAAATATATGTTTGGAATGATGGAAAATGGCCGGAAAATTTGCCAGTAGATAAAATATATGAGAAGCATTCTTCAATACCATATAATCCTAAAATAGCAGATGTTTTCTATAAAGCTGGAGAGATTGA
>CANOBT010000359.1 GCA_947564305.1 uncultured Lachnospiraceae bacterium
TCTGTACTTCTTAATACATCATATCTCTTTTTGTCAGAATATTCTTTTTCTTTTAACATGCTTACAATAATCTTCTTTGCTTCTACAAAATAAGAGTCTGCATTATCATCATTTTTTAAAATAGCAATCACTTTCTTATTCTCTTTATCTATCGCACCACTGCTCAAATCTGGAACTTGCATTGTTTTTACCATTAAAATTCTTGCCACCATAATCACATAAAACCTCAAAACATAATCATGTTTTGAAAACAGCTCCCTTTGTTGCATAGAAACAAACTTAACAAATAAATATGCTGCCACATAATAACTATCTGGTTTATGGCTTTTGCAGAATAAACTTTCTTTTTGGCTTTTTAAAATATTTGCTGGATTCGTTCCATAAACTATATTAGGATTTTGGAAATAAACACTCTCAAATGATCGTATAAGTCCATGTAAAGTAACTATCTGATACGCGCCCTTTTTCTCCTTAATATCATCTTCTTCACCAGAACGCCTTTCATAAAACATCTCTAAAGGCATATCTTTTGAATATTCGCTAAATAATAGCTGTAATTCCTTATGGTATTTACTTAGTGCAACAAACGCTTCTTCTGGCACAGGGCTCTGTCGATTTGTTGCCTTTACTATACTACTTATAATTTCAGTATCAGTTGTATAAATAATTTTAATCGGAACAAAAATATCCGAAGCGTATTCCTTACAATTATAAATCTCATTACTTGTCTGGCATCCATTCACAATCTGAAAATCTGATAACTCATAAATATTTGCTCCTAATGATGTTACCGACTTTGTAATTATTGTTACACCATTATTCAAAAGAATAAATTGCCCTCTTGTCTGTTTTCCAGTAATTGTCGCCCTTATTTCTTTATTGACGCTATTTTCTGTGCCTTGATAATCCCTGACATTCTCATAGAATATACGTCTTCTGATATCACCATTACTATCACAAATAATTTTTAAATAATCATCACCCGTCAAATAACCTATATAAGTCTCCTTAACCTTCTCAATCCGATCAAGCGTAACACAATTCTTTAGATTAATTTGCACTGAAATACTATTCTTTATCTCATTATAAGCATCTATTATGTAATCTCTACCAAGAACTTGAATATCCACACTTTTTATATCACTTATTATTGATGTAATTTCTTTTCCCGAGGACTGACATATATTACCTACCAAACTCTTTTCCCATTCATTTGCCGCTGTAACAAAATAAATATGGCACTTAGGTGATTGGCTTGTACAATATCTAAAATTCTCATATTTGAATAACTCGTCATATATCTCTTTTGCATTAAGCACATTAGAATTTTTCTCCGTTATAGCGTCAAAATTCTCAAAGAAGTTCTTCGTAGCTTGTATTGTCTTCAGTAAATCACCGATATCACATTTTTCCTCTGTTTTTGTCTGAATAAACAATATGTCTACATCAAGTTTTTTAGATTTTGCATATTGTAGAATATCATCCTTTCCCAAAACAAGATTTCCATTTACAATAAACGCTATAGCATCCAAACCAAATTGACTTTTCTCATCAACAATTACCCTATCCATATCCCCTTTATCACTAAATGCATCCGGATGATATTTTGAAATAATAAGGTAATTCACAAAATATTCAAATTCCTTAGATAGCTCTAAATCCTCAAATATGTAATCTTTCTTAAAGTCATCAAGCATTCCTTGTAATATCTTGTTTAAGGCCATTGTATCCTTCCTCCTAATATTTAGCTTATGCTGATTATTCAACCAAAAGGAATTGCAACCTTCCTCTGCTAGATATTATACCAGAAAAAGGCTGCCCCCACAATCCGAACATACTCAAAAATTGTCGAAATCCTCCTGCGTTGCCAATTCCGCATATGCACACCCATCATTCCGGCTCTCCACATACATATCATTCACCATCCCGATGGTAAGCAATTCCAGATCCCGAATAGAAAGCCCCAGCTGCACACACCTAAGCAGAAACAACGGCGTTGTCATTGGCCGGTCTGTAGGGCGAAGTTTTTTTTAGCCTCCGCATCCGTCTTCACATTCAGCCCCCACAGCTCGATCAGCTTCGGCAGCACCTGGTAAATGGAGAACGTCCCGAACCCGTCCAGCCATTCCTCCGGCGTATCCGGGATAGACCCGTCCGCGTGCTTCGCCATCACATAGGCGATATTCTCAAACATTTCCAGCGAGAACAAATCCAGGTTCGAGTTTCCCTCGTCCTCTTTCCCCACCGCCTTCTCCAACGCGCTCAGATCCTTATAAATATCCCTCTGGAACTTCAACCGGTAAATCCGGGGGATGGCGGCAGAAGCACGGAACGCCACCTCCCGCCCGTCAATCTCAATCATCTTCGTCATGCTCATACCGTTTCCTCCCCACTTTCATTCCCATTCTCCGGCGCAGCCGCAGGCATATACACCGCCGCATACCAGCCATTATATACTGCCGCATCCGTGGTATCCCCGGTCTTCGCCTTCACCATGCCGCCCGGCAGCGGCGTTGCCTTCACCGTAAGCGTCTCCGTCTGCACCTCCCGGCTCTCCTCATTGGTCTTCCCCTCAATGCCCGGCCTGGAAGCGGAGCAGTTATACAGCACATGCCGGATATGCCGCTGGTCGCCGTCAAACTCGAACAGCAGCGCAAAGGAAGAAAGCTCCACCTCCGCATTCTCGATCAGCACGCCCTTATCATCCAGCTTCTCCCCCAGCGCATCCGTCCGGAAAGACTCCGGTATCATGGCCAGTTCCAGATCCCCGTCATACCCCATGTTGTTATTGATCACATAATACGCCACCCCGTCCGCATAGAAATTCTCCGGCTCCCC
>CANOBT010000360.1 GCA_947564305.1 uncultured Lachnospiraceae bacterium
AGGTATCTGCATAGATGCTGGCGCTCAGGTTGTTCAGCTCCATCTTTGCGCCGTTACGGATGTTGATGCAGGTGATGCGGATGGAGGCGTACAGCAGCAGGAAGGAGACCAGCATCACGATCCCCACTACAAAAAAGCAGGTAAAGACAGAAATATCCCCGCGGTCATTTCCGAGGGGATTCCGGCCTGTGCCTCTTTTCATCCATTGGAACGGTTTCTTCATGGGCCACCTCACTTCCAGTAATGCTCACTGACGCCTGCCCCTCTGGAGACAACCGTGATGTTCACCAGGTTGAAGTTCCAGAAGCCTCCCAGCTTTGCCCTGCCCGTGATGGTGATGTAGAAGGGGGTCCCCAGCTGGATGGCCCGGCTCATGCCGGACGGGGTGGGCGACTTGTAGGAGGCGTCAATGGAGTAGGAAATGTTTTCCGCCCCTTCAATCTGGGAGCAGAGGAAGTTAAAAAGCTGTTCTGTCTCCCCATTGACGCCCCCGGAAAGCTGGATCTGCTTCACCATCTGGTCTGCACAGTGGTCCAGTTCCTGTTTGGTGGAGATGATGCTGAACAGGTCCAGGATGAATGCCAGCAGGAGCACCGCTATGAAGATGAACACCACCGTACTGAAATAGTTGACATCACCATTCTCACTTTTCAGTATGGCCGCCGGGTTCCTGCCGGGCCTGCCCTTCCGGGGGGATGCCCTGCCGGCTGCTTTGGACATTGTTTGGGACAAAGTAAAACCACCGCCTTTCTGACGAAAACAGCCGTCTCCCGGAATGGAAAACGGCTGCTTTACATATTTTTGACTGTACCAAGTATAGCATGGATGCCTTTACGGGGAAAGAGCAGAACCGTGCCAATGTTGTGCCAATTTATTTTTATGAAATATTTTTAGCATGATAACCTTGTAGAAATATCAATGTTCGTGTGATAAAATTCAATTATATTGGAAATTGCATTAAAGATATTATTTATATAAGAGGAGATAGCAATGAGTTTAGAAAGCGGAGGACGAGCAGATAAGTATGGAAATCAATATGAAAATCGCTATTTGGCGAAACTTTTACTTAGACTTATAAACGAAGAAATTGTTTCTGTGGAAGTAGAACCGTTAGGTGTTGAAGGGGAAGGTGTTGAGTTTATAAGCACAGATGCACATGGAAATCAAAATTACTATCAATGTAAAGCAAGTAATACAACACACGGTTCATGGACAATGTCTGATCTTCAACGCCATGATGTTTTTAAACGATCTAAGAGGCATATTGAAAGCGGAGACAAAAAGTATTATTACTTTATTTCCCCATTGCAATATGGTGAATTAGATGAACTTTGTAAACGAGCAAGAACAAATTCGTCAGCACAAGACTTTTTGGCGTATCAAATAAATAATCCTAAAATTGAAACAGTATTTAGTAAATGCGAAAAACACTATAGCCTCGACAGAAATAATCCACAGGAATTAAAGAATCTTATCTATATACTTGCTCATTGTTATTTTGAACATTATTCGATTGGAGAAGAGGAAAGGCGAGATTTAGAAGGACGTATAGGAACAATTTTTACAGGTAAGACATCTACCATAAGAAATCTACTTGAACAATACGCAAATGATACTGGAAGTTTTGGAATTAAAATAACGGCAAATGATGTTATTGCATACATTACTGAAAGACATGGTATATCTGTTCGTAATTATCATCATGACAATAGAGTGCTAAACAGGATTACTACTTTAAATGAAATATATTGGGGAACATTCAAAGCTATCAATAATCAACTCATTCATAGAAAGGAAACAGATTTTACAATAAATCAGATTATGCAGGGCAATTCTCTTATTATACATGGGAAGGCCGGCGTTGGAAAAAGTGGATGTATTCAGGAAATTATGGAGTTTTTACAAAAGTCGCAGATATTATATCTGGGGATAAAATTAGATAAATTTGTACCAGATACATCTGCAGATGAATTTGGACAAAAACTGGGTTTGCCAGAGTCGCCAATATATTGTCTGCATACATTATCAGCAGGAAAAAACTGTGTGTTGATTTTGGATCAACTTGATGCTCTGCGTTGGATAGGGAGGCATTCTGCAGTAGCGTTAGATGTATGCAAAGAAATGATATCCCAGGCCAATGATATTAACAAATATGAAAATGGAAAAATATCAGTGGTATTTGTATCACGAACTTTTGATCTTGAAACTGATAGAGGTTTGCAATCGCTATTTTCTAATATAAAAAATGACAGCAATTACTTTTGGAAAAAAGTAGAAGTTGGCCTGCTTTGTGATAGTGATGTTAAAACAGCAGTTGGGTCTGATTATAGTACATTATCAACAAGGTTAAAGGTATTATTACGAACACCGTCTTCATTGTATGTATGGTCGCACTTAAATAAACAGGAAAGAAAAAATTCGATTACGTCTGTGAACCAGTTGATGCAAACATGGTGGAAACAGATACTGGAAAATTGCACTATAGATAATCATTTATCAGAAGCGGAAGTAACTGAATGCAAAAATGATATTGTGACAAAAATGAATGATAATGCTGTATTTGTACTTCCATATATGCTGTTTGAAAATAAGCAGAAAGTAATAAATTTATTGATTTCGGAGGGATTGTTAGTTAGGAATGAAAATACAATAGCATTTACTCATCAAAGCTTTCTGGATTATTTTATTGCATATAAAGCTATGAGGGATATATATTCAGGAGTAGAATTGACAGATATTTTGGGCTTCGATCAAATCCGTCCGGCGGATCACTTTTTTC
>CANOBT010000361.1 GCA_947564305.1 uncultured Lachnospiraceae bacterium
TTTACAGTTCTGTTAAGTCTTTCTCCAGTTCTTCTTGCAATTGTTGAAGAAAGGCGTTTGATGCTCTTGAAAGAATTTGATATTTTTTCCATACGATACAAAGTTCAGCCTGTAAAGATGGAAAAAGAGGTTTAAAACAGAGATTGCTGTTACCTGTAGTATTGATTAGTTTATCTAATGCGATTACATATCCGAACCCTTTTTTTACAAACTGTGCTGCATTATAGACAAGATCATATGTAGCTACAATATTCAATTTTGAAATGTCTGTTTTTAACCATGAGAACATTTCACTATTGATGGATGTCTGGTGTGATACAATTAATGGTTTGTCCCACAAATCCTCTGCCCGGATTTCTTCCTGCTCTGCTAATGGACTGTCTTTTCTCATTAATACGCCCCAGGTATCTTTCATTGGAAGACGGATGAAATTGTATCTGTTTATATCTGTTGCCCCGACTAAGAGTCCAAAATCAATTAGTCCCTTATCTAATTTCTCCATAACACGTTCCGCATCACCGCTATAAATATGATAATGTATGAGAGGGTGATTTTTCTGCAGGTTTTGGGCGGCCTGTGCCAGAAAAGAAATAGATTCTGTTTCCCCACATCCAATATAAATGTCTCCATTGATATTTTCATTGGAAGCGGTCAGTTCAGCCTTTGTTTTTTCCATTAAATCTACCAGTTCTTCCGCTCGTTTGCGTAAAAGCAGGCCATCTTCGGTAAGCGTGATTTTTTTACTGCCACGAATGAGCAGCTGCTTTCCAAGTTCTTCCTCTAAATCTTTTAATTGTCTGGAGAGGGGTGGCTGTGTCATATTGAGTGTTTCCGCAGCTTTCGTTATGCTTTCCTCCCTTGCGACAGCCAGGAAATATTGTAATACTCGGATATCCATATCAGAATCCTCCCTATTTGATGTGGCGGTAAAAAATCGTAAGGTCAATATAGCTTTTATATGGTGTAGTATAACAGAGAAAGACATACCTTACAAGTATGAAACTCTATTCCATATATGTATTTGATATTTCATATGAGGGGATTTATAATGATTTTAAAAGGAGTGGGAAAAGGAGATGTAGAAATTGACAATAAAAGAAGTAATTGAAGGCTTTCAAGAAAACGCAGAGGAAAATGCAGAGCGTGACACATATGCAGATACGCTTTTCCAAGAAGCTGTGCGTATTGGAATGGAATTAAATAACCAGTATCATACACCAGAAGAAATCAGGAAAATTATGGGCAGACTGACAGGAAAAGAAATAGCTGCGGATTTTCGGCTGTTTCCTCCATTTTATACAGATTTCGGGAAAAATATCACGATTGGAAAAGATGTATTTATTAATTCTGGATGTCATTTTCAGGATCAGGGTGGAATTATAATTGGAGATGGCTGTCTGATTGGGCATAACGTAGTGCTGGCTACAATTAATCACGGATTATACCCATCAGAAAATCGAAAAAATCATTATGCACCGATCAAGTTGGGGGCGCATGTATGGGTTGGATCTAACGCCACGATCCTGCCGGGTGTGACAATTGGAGATTGGGCAGTAGTTGCAGCAGGGGCGGTAGTAACGAAAGATGTCCCGCCTATGGCGGTAGTGGGAGGAATTCCTGCAAAAGTATTAAAAGTGGTTAGGGAAGATGTGCCACGGGAATATGAAGCTATATCTGATAAGTATATTAGGAAAAGCGGGGTGGTACAGTATGAAAAAACGGCTGTTTAAGCTCTCACTGGTTGTCTTATCTATATTCATCTTTTCAGCCTGCGGACAATATTCTCTTACGGATAAAAATCAGGAAATATTCGAAAAATTTGATTCGGAAGAGTCTGCGGAAAATAATACTTCAAGTGAAGATGAAGCACAGGTGGAGAAGGAGGGGGATGCAATGAAACAAGATATTGCATTTGATTTTGAAACAAAAACAGTGATGTTGAATAGTGGTTATAAGATGCCAATTTATGGGATCGGCACATATAGTCTGACAGATGAAGTTTGTGTAAATTCTGTTACAGAAGCATTAAAAAGAGGAGTAAGGCTGATTGATACGGCATTCATGTATCATAACGAGGAAAGTGTAGGAGAGGCAGTCAGAAATTCAGGCGTACCAAGAGAGGAAATTTTTGTCATTACCAAGTTATATCCCAATCAGTTTTCAAATCCAGAAACAGCCATTGAAGATGCATTAAAAAGATTAGATATTGGATATATTGATATGATGTTATTACATCATCCGGGTAACGGAGATGTGGAGGCTTACCTTGCTATAGAAAGAGCTGTAGCGGATGGAAAAATCCGTTCTATCGGTTTATCGAACTGGTATGTAGAAGAACTGGAAGCGTTTTTACCGCAGGTAAATATGACACCTGCATTGGTACAGAATGAAATACATCCTTATTATCAGGAGAATGATGTGATTCCGTATATTCACGATCTTGGCATTGTGGTACAGGGGTGGTATCCATTGGGCGGCAGAGGATATACAGCAGAGCTTCTTGGTAATGAAGTGATTTCTAAAATCGCGGCAGATCATGGGAAATCATCCGCACAGGTCATTCTTCGATGGAACCTGCAAAAAGGAGTGGTGGTAATACCAGGGTCTAGTAATCCGGCTCATATTCAGGAAAACACAGAATTATTTGACTTTGAATTGACGGATGATGAAATGGCTCAGATTAATGCATTAGACCGGGGAGAGAAACACGACTGGTATTAAGTTGATTATGCAGTT
>CANOBT010000362.1 GCA_947564305.1 uncultured Lachnospiraceae bacterium
TATATAAATGCACAAGACACACATTCGGGTATTTCTGCTTTAATCTAAGAAATGCGTCTTTTGCACCTACCATAATAAGTTTTTCAGAAGATTCGATGCCAACAGATGTTAGCTTTTTCTCCATTTCTTTACCAATATTCATCATTGATGTTAATTCAGACATAATTATCTCCACCTTTTTACGGTTTGCATATTCCTACAAACAGGAAGCTATCGCTCAATCAGTCCATAAATTTCATACATAGAAATTATTTTTTGCAGAGAAAGTTTCTCAGCCAACAATTGATTATATGTGACACTTTTTATCTTTCCCTCCGCCTTTAATTTTTCCATTTTAGAAATGATATCAGAATACCTGTCATCTACATTTTGAAGCATTTTCTCAAACGCTTCCAATCTTTCTTCTTTACTTATAACTCACCTCAATAAACTGGAATTTCTATTTGGTAACATATCTTTCCCATACTTGCGGTATTTTGGCCTTGATAAAAGAAGCATAGGCGCAATCAGGGGTTTCTATCATATGTTTTTCCTTTAAATATTCGACACAGCATGAATACCACCATTCCAGCGACTGCTTTGATTTATCCTCAAAACAACTTACCTTCATTTTTCCCTGTTTCACATATTCCATAAACAAGGCATATGCATTTTCTACCCGGACACACTTTGTTACCTCAACAGGCTCCGTTGCCAGTCTCGCACATGGAATGTTTTTGAATGGAATGACTTGATTTTCTTCTGCAATGACTTCGTAGATATATCCGCTGACGCCTTCTGATACTTCTTTCAGCGCATTCGGATACAGTTCGTGGTAGACGGGTATATCACTACCACTTTCAAAACCATAAGGAAACCAATAATAGGGTCTTTCTACGGCATTACATAAATAGAATGCGGCAACCACATCTATTGTGGTCACATATACATATGGCCGGTCATGGTCAGCTTGATTGGGTTTTAATACTTTGATATTTCCGGTGTTACTTCCATGATATAGCATCATGACGGATTCCCCCCCTTAAACTTCCGATTGTCTCTCTTTAATCGTTTTCTCCAAAAACAGATTTTAACGTTTTCCAGTCTTTATAAACTCTATCAGCTTCTCCACATCATCGAAATCATCATAATCCCCACTGACTCCCTCCCGATGATATACGATTCCATTCTTTTCGTTTTCTTCAAGGCACTCTAGAAGTCGGTCTATACCATATCTTTTTATAAACAGGTTAAAACCGTATGGCTTTATTTTACTCAGCAATCCTGTTTTGCAGTCCTCTCCGCACGCATAACAATACGGGATTCCTTTTTCAATAGAACATCTCCTGTTTTCACACCAGTTCTTATCCGGGCAGTCATCTGACCGGCATCCATTGCATTTTATGTTTTCTGAGCAAAGACAGCAGGCAAGCCCGCATCTTGCTATTCCTAATTCTCTTTTCATTCTCTCTCTCCGTAAATTCCAGACTTCGAATCAACAAGGCCGCATTTTATAATCTGATTTGTGTTCCGATATGCTGTGCCTTCCTCCATTGCGGAACCGAGCCGTCATCTCCCCAATATTCATCAACAGAAAGGATTTTTCCTTCCTTTTCCTTAATAAAGGAAGTTACATGGAACGATTGTTTTTTATCATGAGAAAACACATGGACTGCCACAACCGTGACTTCTCCATTTTCAACAATCCGTTCAATGTCTCCATCCCACTGCCCCGGATATCTGCAGTTTACTTCCACAAATTCATCAGCCGTAAAATGCTCGTTGGTATTATGCCAGTTCACATAAGCTTCTTCATGGAAGAAACGCCTCATTTCCTCCGCCTGCTGTTTGAGTACAGCATTCCAATATCTTTTAAGATCCATATAAATCCCTCCGCTCTTGAAAACTTTGCGTCACTGTGACGCAAAGTTTAGATACCATAGTATGCAGGGAATGCGGCAGGCAATTTTTATAAAACCATGAGCAGGCTTCCCGCCCCAATCAGCACACAGCCTAAAAATGACCTGAACGTGAACTCTTCATGTAAAAATACGAAAGCCAATACCAACGTCAAAACCACACTTAACTTGTCGATCGGCACAACCTTAGACGCGTCACCAATCTGTATGGCTTTGTAATAACACAGCCAGGAGGCTCCTGTCGCGATTCCTGAGAGTATCAGGAACAGCCAGCTTTTTCTGCTGATCTCCGCCACGCCGTTTTCTGCGTGTGTAAGAAAGACCATTCCCCATGCCATGATCACTACGACTACTGTCCTGATTGCTGTCGCAAGATTTGAATTCACTCCCTCTATGCCAATTTTAGCGAGTATTGAGGTAAGCGACGCAAATACTGCTGACAATATCGCAAATATAAACCACATACTGTAGTGCCCCTTCCCTGCCGTTTGGTTCTTCAATATCAAGACCTGTTTCTTCTCTGACTTCCCGGATGATGGGATCCGTAAATGTCTCATCCCTCTCCACATGACCGCCCGGGAAAGTAGTACCCTGATAGTCTCCGTTTACTTTTTCCAAAGCCACCACATTTCCCTGCCCGTTAGAGTTCATGCACATATTCATAAAATTTACACGTTGGTTTGGATGCAGGTTATGTACCTTGCCGGCGGCATCCGCTTATTTCCATCCTTCCTGGTTGCTTCCGGTTTCGATGCAGAATGGAGTGCTGTGCGGGTATTCATCTTCGAAATCCTGATGTTTTAATGCCCAGGCTTTCTGCGGAACAT
>CANOBT010000363.1 GCA_947564305.1 uncultured Lachnospiraceae bacterium
TAATGGAATCATAGAAGAAAGCAGCAAAAACATATAAACTACGTTAGGAGGTGAAGGATAATGGCATATACACTGGAAATCAGTCCTGATTTTACGATTGAAGATATACACAAAATTCGAGAGCGTAATTATGAAGTAACCCAAAATATGACGGTTGAAGAAAAGTTGCTTTATTATAATACGCCGCGGTCCGATGCAGAAGAACAAATAGAGAAACTAAGGGTTAAGCGCTGGTTGAAGATATAAATTGCATAAACGGAGAATTAGACATAGCATCCATCAAACTCTCTCAGGGGCGTGGATGCTGTGTTTTATTATGTTGATTATCTATATAGGGCAATGTCGTAAATAGAACTTTTATAGCTACTCAATACAGATTCCTGTCCAAGTGGACTTCACCCGGCATGGTATAGAAATAGCCACGCCGCAGATAATATCTAAAAAGACTTTGAGGTGAAAATATGGCAGTTCACATGAGGGAAGTATCTCTATGGGGCTGGTACTGATCCCTATCGGGATGTATAAGGTGGCACGGAGAGGTAGGTTTGGGAAAACGAGAAAAACTATGTATCATAAAAATATCACTTTATTTTTTGTACATTAGACTTGAAATAAAAAGACTATTGCTATATTATTAAAGGAAGGGAGGAGATTATGCTGCTTGAATATTATGAAAAATTGTTGCAGTTAAAATGTTTTTCTTTTGATGATGCAACAAAAATATTTGGTGATGAACGCAAGACCAAAAATATATTATACACACTAAAGAAAAAGGGGCTGCTGCATTCAGTACGCCGTAATTATTATGCCACGATAAGCCTGGAAACGAAAGAGGCTGTTGCAACTCCTTTTGAGATTGCTTCATCTATAACAGAAAACAGTTATATTTCCCATCATTCCGCTTTTGAATTTTATGGGCTTGCAAACCAGGTTTTCTCCGATATATATGTTTCTACAGAACGGGGGTTCCGGGAATTTGAGTTTGACGGGCGGTGGTATCATTGTATGAAAGTCCAAAGGGATTTTGGAATATCACTGCAAAAAATGATACGGGTAACAGACCTGGAGAGGACTGTGCTTGATAATGTAAAGGATTTTGATAAGGTTGGAGGGCTGGAAGAACTGCTGCGCTGCCTGGAGATGATCACCGTACTGGATGAGGGTAAGTTGATCACATATCTCGGAAAGTACCATAACCAGTTCCTGGCACAGAAAGCAGGATACCTTTTATCTTTTTACCCACAGCTGAAATTATCAGACGGATTTTTTGATTACTGTAAAAAAAACATAGGAAACAGTTCGCGTTATCTCTATCATGATCTGAAAGAAGAAAAGAGTATATTTTCAAAAGAATGGAATTTATGCGTACCAGAAGATATCATGCAGCTTATAAACGAAGGAGGAGAACCGCTTGTTTAATTATACAAAGGCAGAATTGTCAGAAATTGCGAATAAGCAGAATTTTATCCGGGATACCCTGGAAAAAGTAGTGCGTTTAAGTGAAGTCCTGGATTATATCAACAGTAATCCCATTATGAAAGGCTGCCTTGCATTGAAAGGGGGAACCGCCATCAACCTGACAGTCTTCCATCTTCCCAGGCTGTCGGTTGATATTGATCTGGATTATTGTTCAGAAGGAAACCGGGAGGAGATGCTGGGGCAAAGGCAGAAAATTTCAGAGGACCTGAAAAAATTTATGCAGACGCAGGGATATAGCCTGAATCCCCAAAGCAGGAGCCGCCATAGCCTGGATTCTTTTGTGTTCACTTATATAAATCTGGGAGGAATGAGGGATAATATCAAAGTAGAAATAAATTATTCGCTGAGGAGCCATTTGTTTGAGCTGGAAGACAAGCCTGTTCTATCGGATGCGATCCATATGGAACATTTGATCACCGTGCTTTCGCCTGTTGAACTTTTTGCGGCGAAGATCAATGCGTTACTCAGCCGGGCAGCAGCGAGGGATCTCTATGATACATATAACATGATCGATATAGGGCTGTTTTCTAAAGATGAATATGAGATGCTGAGAAAATCGGTGGTGTTTTATACGGCCATATCACAGGAAGAAATTCCGGAAAGATATGACGTGAATGTGATTGACCGGATCAGTATCCGAAAAATAAGGACAGATCTCCTTCCAGTTATTCAAAAGGGAGAGTTTATAGAACTGGAAAAAATAAAGAATCGTGTAAAGGAATTTTTGTCTGGGCTAATGATCCTTACAGCGGATGAACAGGATTTTTTGAGAAAGTTCAGGGAAAAGAAATATTGTCCGGAACTGCTTTTTGATGATGAACAGGTCATTAGGCGGGTTAGTAATCATCCAATGGCATTGTGGAAGATACAGGAGCATTAAAACGTTTATTTTGCGTAACGTATGAAAACGATGGAGGAAATGGTTATGTAGAATGATATTGAAACCACTGTAGATTATCTAAATTTTCCAATGCAGCTGATATGGTGGTAGAACTAATTAGTGAATCATCCCCAAAAAGGGATAGTACCCTCAGTCTGGTGCTGACAATTTTTATTTTTTGTGGATGTATGGGGGACTTGAAATTTCCAAGTCCCCATTATAGAATTAAGAAAAATTTGAAGCAAGCTCGATCATCTTCTTAACCAGTATATCTTTTATCAGCATCAAAGATTCTGCCGGATAATCCGGGAAATCAGCCCCACTGCCACATTCCGCTC
>CANOBT010000364.1 GCA_947564305.1 uncultured Lachnospiraceae bacterium
GAATCAACATCCCGAAACGAGTATCAGGCTTATCGGAACCATACTTGTCCATGGCCCTTACCCTGTCCCCATCCTGATCCCACATCTAAATAAATATCCGCGGTATAACACTATCAATCATTGAGGCGTCAATCACTTTAAAATCCCTCATCACATTGTCTGTATACTTCCCCGGCGCAGGCGCGATCTCCTGCCACTGGTAAAAGACCTCCAGACACTTCTCTATCAGAATGATATCATTCATATTATCGTCCGTATCGTCCGCGGCATTTGGATAAACCATCACAGAACGGTACGGCGTCTGGTTGGGCTTCAGACTGGAGGCTTGCGGATGCGTAAGAAGATGATGCCGGTTATGAACCAGATCTCTTGTTTTGATAAGAACCTCCTCGTAAGTACCCAGACAAATGACATGCGTTATAGTCTTGTATTTTTCAAATACCCAGTCATTATTCGTTACGATAACTGCCTTGCCTATATTCCACATAACTCCTCCTTAAAGCCGCGTAGTAACGCAGGCCTGTGAACAGTGACCCCTTATGAACTCTTTCCAATATGATACTCTCTTTTCAGTACATGCATAATACTCCTGGATGATACATCTACAATTATAAACCCAAGAGCTATGGCAAGACAAGTTGCAAATAATACCACCATCTCACTAAATGCCAGAGCCGTATCCTTGCTTAAAAAGCCGTACATCATATAATACAGATTTGGTCCCGGAATCAGCGGAAATACAGAGGCTGTCAGGAAAATCGTGGACGGCGCCTTATTAATTCTTGACATTATAAATGCGTAAAAGGCTACAAATACTGCCGCTACCAGTGTAGCAAAAAAATTACTGGGCTTCAGTTCATAAACTGCAAGATAAATTGCCCATGTAAAAAATGCCCCGACTCCTGAATATACCACCTGCCACCTGCGGATCTTAAACCACATGGCAAATCCGATACATGCAACCGTGCAGGAAATAAGCTGGAGCGCAATATTATGGTTCAGTATAAATCCCTCAGACTCCATGCCGTCAAGCATAAGGATAGCCAGTGCAATGCCAAACGCAATTCCCGCCGCCCCAAGCATAGAATTCATGATATTCAGCGCTCCGGATATAAAATCCCTCTGCAGAACCTCCCGGATTCCATTTGTCACGCCCAGTCCGCTGATTAACAGCATCACAATTCCTATCATAATTCTGTCAGAATGGCTGCCAATACCCATACGAACCGCTGTCAGGATTATGATTTCCGAGAGAAATGATAAAATCATGTTATACACCAGAAGATTACTCTCTCTTTTCCCAAGCCAGTCCCCGAAAGCGACAATCATCAGGGAAACAATGACCGCCACCAATGCATCCTGGAAATTACAGCCGAAGAAAACCGCAAATCCCGTGCCGCCCATGATTCCCGCCAGGTATCTCATTACAAGAGGCTGCTCTTTTCTGTTCATGACCTCCAGATATTTTTCCCGGAACTCTTTTTCATCCGGCTGCGCCGCGCACACATATCTGGATAAATTGTTTAAATAATCCAGCCGGTCAAAATCAATATCCGTAGATTCAATCTGACGTATCTGCGTAATAATATCCCCCTCCGGCGTCTCCACCGTTATCTGAAGATTGCTGGGAATCGCATATACGTCATACCTCTTAAATCCATAGCTTTTGCACATCCGGTAAAGACTGTCCTCCAGCCTGAAATTCTCCGCTCCGCTTTTTAACATCGCTTCGCCCACGTCCAAAATATTCTGGACAATTCTATTATAATCCATAAAACATTCCACCCCGAAAAATAAATGTCATCTATAGCCTACATTATGAAATCATATCGTTACTGTTCACACGGCACCGTGCACCACGCTGCATGGTGTCCGGCCAAAGAAATAGTGGCTGCCTTGCATCCGGCCCCTCACCAAAGATGACTTTTAGGTGGCCGGATGCCGTTACTGGAGCACCCGCAGGGTGTGAACAGTAACATCATATCATTTATTTCCCAAAAGTCAAGCTGCATTGACACGCAATAACATTTATGGGAAAATACTAATTACTGTGAACGGAGTGAACAATAACGAGAAAGGAGCTGCAGATCACATGGCTAATGATAATACTACACCTTTGGCTGCAAAAGATTATGACCAAAAAATTAACAATACGATCCCTTATTATCAGGAATTTTATCGTCAAACACTAGATATAGTCAGACAACGTAATTTTAGCAATATAAACTGGCTGGACTTAGGATGCGGGACAGGAACCCTGGAAAAACTGATTTTTCAGGAATTTTCAGATGTGCAGTTTACACTTGTTGACCCGTCAGAAAAAATGATTAAGCAGGCACAGGAAAAACTAAAGAATGATTCCATCCAATATATCTGTGCTGATTCTGCGTCCATTCAATTTGCAGGCTGTTTTGATGTTGTTACAGCAATCCAGTCTCATCATTATATGCAGGAAGATGAACGCAGGAAAGCAACTAAACGTGTGTACAATTCCCTGAAGAACGGCGGAATTTATATCAGCTTCGAGAATGTAATTCCGGAAGATGAAGACGTCAAAATGTTTGAGCTTCTAAGATGGGGAAAATACCAGCAAAGGCACGGCAAAACAGAGGAAGAGGCAAAATCTATAATGAGCACGTCTTCGTTGCCTATGTTATGTACTTTGGCAACA
>CANOBT010000365.1 GCA_947564305.1 uncultured Lachnospiraceae bacterium
AGGACTTGTTTCATTCTGTATGGAAAGATGAGTATTACAGTAAAAACAGCAGCACCATTACTGTGCATATCCGGCATCTGCGGGAAAAATTGAAAGATACGGCGGAAAAGCCAAAATATATAAAAACCATATGGGGAGTAGGTTATAAGATTTAGTGGGGGAGGTGATTCTTTTTGAAAGAACAAAGTTTTCCAATCAGAAAGAAACTGGAATTTCGTCTTTTGGTTATTTTGCCTGCATATGTTATCACTGGCATTATCATATTGATGCTGTATCAGGTCATTTTTTCCAGCTTTAAAAATCCAGTTATGGAATGGATCTACTGGCGGTTGGATGTCATCTATTTCTTTTATCTCTGCATTGGCCTGTCTGGAATTTTTTGCCATTATTGGAGAAAACCGTGGGGTTATCTGGATGAAGTGATTGCTGCCACACAGACCGTATATGAGCAGAACAGCCATACCATTGAATTGTCAGAACCGCTTCGGGAACTGGAACAGCAGATGAATCAGATTAAAATGTCCATATTGCTTAGTCAGAAAGCGGTAAAAGAAGCAGAGGACAGGAAAAATGAACTGGTTATGTATCTGGCTCATGACATTCGGACACCTCTGACAGCAGTGATTGGTTATTTAAGCCTGCTTGACGAAGCACATGATATGCCTGAAACGCAAAAAGCAAAATATGCAGGCATCGCACTTGATAAAGCGGAACGGCTGGAAACGCTGATCAACGAATTATTTGAGATTACAAGATACCATACGGAAACAGTACGGATAAAGAAAACATCCGTTGACTTATATGCTCTTTTGGCACAGGTAATCGAAGAATTCTATCCTTCCCTTTCGGCAAAAGGAAATCGTGTCCATGTTTCTATTGAGGATAATCTGAATGTAACTGGTGATCCGGAAAAGCTGGCAAGAGTATTCAATAATCTTTTAAAAAATGCGGCCGCTTACAGTTATCCAAATACAGAAATCCGTATCTCTTCCGAGAGAAAAGGAAAAAATGTCGTCATTATTTTCCAAAATCATGGACAGACAATTACGGCGGAGCAGTTATCAGGCATCTTTGAAAAATTCAACCGTTTAGACGAAGCACGGCTGTCTGATACAGGAGGGGCAGGTCTTGGTCTTTCGATTGCAAGAGAGATTGTAAACCTCCATGGCGGTGAAATCACAGCGCAGAGCGAAAATGAAACCGTTACTTTTACCATTACTCTTCCTGCTGCTTCTTAGGAAAATTTACGTTCCATACTATGAAATGCAAAAAAGCATTTCATAGTCAAGTATTAGGAAGTTCTTAGGATGATTCCAGCTTAAAATTTGAGAATGAAATGCCCCTGTTTGGTACAATCGTTACGAAGCAGGGGCATTTGCCTTTGAAAACAGGCTTGGAAAAGGAGTGACGTAATGGAACTGAAAATTGAACATTTAAGTAAAAAGTTTAAAGACAAAAGAGCCGTCGATGATGTCTGCATGACTCTGACACCGGGAGTGTGGGGACTGCTCGGCGCTAATGGGGCAGGAAAAACGACCCTTATGCGTATGATTGCCGACATTATGACGCCTGACAGCGGAGCCATCTATTATGATGGCATTGATATCCGCAAAATGGGGGAGTCCTATCGGAACATATTTGGATTTTTACCGCAGGATTTTGGATACTCCCGTGATTTCACGGTAAAAGATTACCTTGAGTATGTAGCGGCATTGAAAGATGTTCCGGCAAGAGAAACTACAAAGAAAATCAATTACCTTCTGGACATCCTCACGCTTTCTGATGTAAAAAGGAAAAAAATTGCAACGCTGTCCGGAGGAATGAAGCGGCGTGTCGGTATTGCACAGGCAATGCTGAATGATCCCAAAATCCTTGTTATGGACGAACCAACAGCAGGGCTTGATCCCGGAGAGAGGGTACGTTTCCGTAACTTTATTTCGGAATTTTCACATGACAGGATTGTATTGATTTCTACCCATATTGTTTCTGACATTGAGTATATTGCAACAAGAAATGCCATGATGAAAGCGGGAAAAATTGTGGATATAGGAACAACAGAGGAGCTTGTGAAAGAGATTGGAGGGAAAGTCTGGACGTGTTCCGTACCGGCCGGGGATTTGAACAGCTATGAGAGGCGGCTTAGAGTGATCAACCGGCGTGGTGAAGATAACGGTCAGGTATCCATTCGCTATTTATCCGAAACACCTGAAATTTCCGGGGCAGTTGCTGTATCACCCAGGCTTGAGGACTTGTATCTTTGGTATTTTCCGCAGGAAAATCTGGAAGGGGAGGGAAAATAATATGCGCTTATTTCATTTGGAAGTAAAACGAATGATGAAGTCACGCCGTACTTTGGCATTGCTTGCTGTTGCACTTTTCATGTCTATCGTAATGGCATATCTGCCAATCAGTTTTGAATCGATTAACCGTCCGGGAGAAAATGGTGAAATCATGGAATTGGATGGTTTGTCTGCAATTCAGTTTAAGAAAGATTACTATGCAAAAACAGCAGGTGATATTACGCCGGAGAAGCTGGCCAAAGCCCTGCAGGTCTATCAATCGTGCGTAAAGGAATATGGCACGCTGGATGATGTGCCGCTGGACGTTT
>CANOBT010000366.1 GCA_947564305.1 uncultured Lachnospiraceae bacterium
ACCTGAATCCGTGAACTTCGTTTAAAGTAATACTTTGGCATGCTTCTAAAATTCAATATCTTGATATATATCGGCTAAGATATGGTGCTCACCGAATAGGTGGATAATTATTGCCTTTTTTCCGCTGTCGGTGTATAATGATATCATCATCTTATACACACGGAGGCCAACTAAAATGAGCATGAAAGAACATGTTATGTTTGCATATAACACCATAAAGTATACATTCAGCAATTCCAGGATTACACCCTATGGCGGTCTGCTGATTCCAGGACAGATGTTAAAAGCTGTTGATTTTGACACGAAAATTGACAAATATTCTTCGCCATCCAAGGAATATAAGAACAGTGATGTACTAAAGGCCATGCTTATCGGTATACTCTGTGGGAACGCTGACTTCGAATCCATCCATGAAACCGATGATGACCCTGAGTTTTTCTGCAATGCTTTCCATATGCGCCATATCCCATCGGAGCCAACCATGCGGCAGCGTATGGACGAAATCGGCGCCAGTATGCAGGGTGCGCTGCGTCAGATCAATGTGGATCTGTTCAAAAAGTTTGGCGTGGAACCGTCTGCATTGGAAAATGGCTATATACCAATCGACATCGACGTGAGCCCTTTCCTTGATGAGAAATGCAATAAGGAAGGCATTTCGAGAACTTATAAAAAGAAGGATGGCTATGCGCCTATCTTCGCCTACATTGGGACAGAAGGATACCTTATTGCATGCGAACTACGGGAGGGAAAACAGCACTGCCAGAAAGGGACACCAAACTTTCTGGTCGAAGTATTAAAACTTGCCCGTCAGATTACGGACAAACCACTCTTGATTCGTCTCGACTCCGGAAACGATTCTGCGGATAATATCGGCATTTTCATGGAAGAGTGTTTCCGGGGGGACAGGGTGCATTTCATCATTAAGCGCAACATCCGCAAGGAGAATCCGCAGGAGTGGCTGGACAAAGTAGGCGGTGTATGCACAAATGTAAAGTCTTCACGGGAAGGGAAAAAGGAATACATTGGGCAGACATTCCGGGACGTATCTTATAATGTACCTGATGCCAGTTCAAAATCCGGCCATAGCAGGAAGACCGTTGGAATCCGAACCATTTACGATATAACAGAGCGTGCCTGTGACCATGATGGGCAGTACTATATCAGCCCTAAAATTGACTGTGATATGTACTCCGTCAATGTAGATTTTTCGGACGAAGACATCATAGAGCTTTACCATAAACATGGAGAAATGGAACAGTACCACAGTGAAATCAAGACGGACTTATGTGCAGAGCAGTTTCCATCTGGAAAGTTCGAAACAAACGAACTTGTCCTGGAACTGATCCAGCTGGCCTACAATCTCCTGCGGATGATTGGACAGGCATCACTTAGGATCAGCGATATCCCCATGAAAAGACCCGTAAACCGCCGGAGGCTACGCACGGTAGTTGAACGGATCATCATGACCCCCGGGGTTGTGACAAAGCATGCAAGGCAGGTGAGACTTGATCTGGGGCGGAGTAATCCCTGGAGGAACGCAGCTTCACAAATAAGCAGGATATTCCAAGCTGCAAAATAAACGAAAGATATCCTACATTTTCCTTGCCATTGGAATGGTTCAATGAGCCTTAGTTAAGGTATGGCAATTTTAGAGAAATTTTACCTAAGTGGCTGGATAGTAGTTTGATTCAAAGTGTATGATTATCGAAAACAATATTTTATTGGCATGAAATTGGTACAAAGAGTGCCTCATATTTCTTATTTACCGATTTCATTTTATTTTTAGGTTAGGTTCACGGATTCAGGTAATATTAAGAGGAAGGAGGCAGACAGTAGAATGGATAAGATTAGATTGACGAACGAGATTATTTCAAAGATTAAAAAGGAAGCATTTGAGTTGACGCATAGGCTTATGGGCGGTGATTTGAAGGCGGTGATTTTGTATGGCTCCTGTGCCAGAGGTGATTTTGCGGAGGATTCTGATGTGGATATTGCTTTGCTTACAAGATGTAATCGCAAGGAAGGAAAAAAATATGATGATGGGCTGGATGTGATTGCAACTAAGTAAAGTACGGTTGGACAGAGCGGTTGAACTTCTCGTGGAGGCACAGGGATTGCTGGCGAAAGAATCTTATAAATCAGCAAATAACAGAGCTTTATATGCCATTGAGAAAAGTATAAAAGCATTTTTGGCTATAGCAGGTATGGAAGTACAGACTCATAGTGGTGGTTTGAAGCAGTTTAACTATGAATTTATTTACAAAGGGAATGGAACCTTTTCGCAGGACGATTATCAGATTGCGGCAAGAGCAGAACGGATTCGTAATGCGTCGGATTACGACGATTTTTATATAGCGAATAAAGAAGAATCACAGCAGCAAGTATCAAATGCAGAATAGTTTGTCAAGAAAGTTGAAAAATTCATTCTTGATAATAAAGAATCGTAACGTAATTCATAAAATTGTTAGGCGAATTAAGTGAAGAAGGGAATGAAATATTTTTGGAGATGATATGAGTAGGGGGATATGAAATAGAAACAGAAGCTAATGGCAGAGTGTATATGCGAATCATGTATCCTAAT